>NZ_JAFCVJ010000027.1:0-34475 GCF_049896985.1 Brevundimonas sp. SL161
GCTCTTGGCGAGGTCCAAACCAACTGTGCTAACCTGTCCCACGGACGCCTCCTTCGAGTGTTGTTCAACACCCTCACTCTGGCACACGATGCCGTCGGGGGGCGTCCACCCCATCACCCGTTGCAGTCATTACGCGCGTCCGCTTTGAGCGGGCCGAAGGCCTGTCCGATGACACCCCACCCCGTGCCTCGCAGACACGTCAGACATGCCGGCCCGCATCGCCAACGTTCTTGATATGTTCTCATCCTGATGCTATGCCGTTGCGCGTTGCCTGTCGGCTTTCACGAGGAGGCGATTGCAACGCACCACAACTCGAAATTACTCATGGGTGTTTTGATGCTTGCATCTACTGCTACGCCCGTCCATCCCATGCCTGGATGGGCCTATCCCCGGGCCTGGATTTCGAGAGCCGGCTCTTCTTCAAGCCCGAAGGACCGCGTCTCCTGGAACAGGAGCTCGCGGCGCGGAAATATGTCTGCAAACGCATCCACATAGGCGGCAACACCGACCCCTATCAGCCGGTCGAGCGCACGCAGAAGATCACGCGAGGCCTGCTGGAAGTCCTGCAACGGTTCAACCAGCCCTTTTCCATCATCACCAAATCGAATCTGATCACCCGCGATGTGGATATCCTGGGCCCGATGGGCCGCGACGGTCTGGCCAGCGCCTTCGTCTCGATCACGACGCTGGACCGCGACCTCGCCCGCACCATGGAGCCCCGCGCCGCAACGCCCGCGCGCCGTCTCGATGCGGTGAAACGGCTGGCCGACGGGGGCGTGCCCGTGGGTGTCGGTTTCGCCCCTGTCATCCCCGGCCTTAACGACCATGAGCTGGAAGCCGTGCTCGAGGCTGCGGCGAAGGCCGGGGCGACCTCGGCCATGTACGTGACCCTGCGCCTGCCGCTCGAGATCAAGACCCTCTTTGCCGAGTGGCTGGCCGACGCCCGCCCGGACCGCGCCGCCCGCGTCATGTCCCTCATCCGCCAGACGCGCGGCGGCAAGGACTACGACGCCGACTGGTCCCAGCGGATGAAGGGCACCGGCCCGGTCGCCGAGCTGATCTCGGCCCGCTTCAAGGCGGCGGTCAAACGCTACGGCCTCGACGGGCCAAGGCACGAGCTGGACGTGACGAAATTCCGGGTCCCGGCCGACGCCCGGGCGCAGCTGGAGCTGTTCGGCTGACTTTCGTCATCCTCCGGCAAGCCGCCGGTTGGCGGCGCAGACCGGGGGACCCCGCGGCGCGCGAGAGCGCGAACCTGTCGCGCGCTCCGTTCTCGAAACATCGTGCCTGAACAGATCGCCTTCGGCGCCGCTGGGTCCCCCGATCTCGCTGCGCTCGCCGGAGGATGACGAAAGAGAGGGACAGGTCGCAACGGAATATTTTCTTATACGGACCTTGATCACCGACCTTTGCCGCCCATCTGTGTTCGTTCTTCGGGTCTTTGACATGCCTGGATTGCGACAGCCCATCTGTCCTGCGTCGCCATGAAACGCACGGACGCACTCACGGCATGTCAGACATGTGCTATCAGGACTTCACCGCAAATATCTGCAACAAAAGAGCTTTCTCAAAATTGCACTTCTTCGACTCTGTTTTTTCTGAGTCCAACGACCGATGGACGCGACTCGGCTCCGTCGGCACCCTGGCACTATGTGCGATTCCCTCAGCGCCCGGATCTGAGCCCATGCCCGGCTTCTACGAGTTCTTCGCGGGCGGAGGCATGGTCCGCGCCGGTCTCGGCGCCGGCTGGGACTGTCTGTTCGCCAACGACTTCGACGCCCGCAAGGGTCTGACCTATCAGGCCAACTGGGGCACGGCCGGCGAACTGACCGTCGGCGACATCCGCGCCCTCGACGCCGCCGCCCTCCCCGGCCGCCCCGACCTCGTCTGGGGCAGCTTCCCCTGCCAGGACCTGTCCCTCGCCGGAAACGGAGCCGGCCTCGCCGGCGAGCGGTCCGGTACCTTCTACGCCTTCTGGGACCTCGTCCGCGGTCTGGCGGTTGAGGGCCGCGCGCCGCGTCTCGTCGCCGTCGAAAATGTCTGCGGCGCCCTCACCTCGCGCGGCGGCGCCGACTTTGAGGCCATGTGCAGGACCTTCGCCGGGGCCAGCTACCGCTTCGGCGCCCTGGTCATCAACGCCGACCTGTTCACGCCTCAGTCCCGCCCTCGCCTTTTCGTCGTCGGCATCCACGCGGGAGCCGACATCGCCGCCGAGCTGACCGCGCCCGGCCCCATCGCCCCCTTCCACACCCCGGCCGTGGTCCGCGCCGTGGAGCGCCTGCCCGACGACCTCCGCGATCAGGCCCTTTGGTGGAACCTGCCCTCGCCGGAGCGCCGCGCCTCGACCTTCGCCGACCTGATCGAGGACCAGCCAGACAGCGTCGCCTGGCATACCCCCGCCGAGACTGACCGCCTCCTGTCCCTCATGTCGCCGGTCAACCGCGCCAAGGTCCAGGCCGCCCAACGCGCAGGGCGCCGGATGGTCGGGGGCGTCTACCGCCGCACCCGCACCGACGCCTCGAGCCAGAAGGCACAGCGCGCCGAGGTCCGCTTCGACGATGTCGCCGGCTGCCTGCGCACCCCTTCGGGAGGGTCCAGCCGCCAGACCATCCTCGTCATCGACGGCCCCTGCATCCGCTCCCGCCTGATTTCGGCGCGCGAGACCGCCAGGCTTATGGGTCTGCCCGACAGCTACGTCCTGCCTCGCAGCTACACGGACGCCTACCACCTCACCGGCGACGGCGTCGTCGTCCCGGTGGCCCGCCACCTCGCCCGGTATCTGTTCGAGCCACTGGTCGGGTCGTCAGCGGCCGCCAGCAAGGCCGCCTAGCGCCGGAAGACGCCAACCAGTTCGACGTGGGCCGACCACAGGAACTGGTCAACCGGCGTGACCGTCTCCAGCCGGAACCCGGCGTCGATCAGCACCCTGGCGTCCCGCGCGAAGGTCTGCGGATTGCACGACACCCCGACCACGACCGAGGCCTTCGTGTCCTTGACCTGGGCCGTCTGGTCGATGGCCCCGGCCCGGGGCGGGTCGAACACGATCGCCTCGCAGCCCTTGAGGTCATAGGGCGACAGCGGCCGCCGGAACAGGTCGCGCGCCTCCGCCGTGATGGGCTTCATCCCCCTGGCTGAGCCGATCCCCTGTTTCAGCGCCGCGATCCCCGCCGCCGAGGCGTCCGCCGCCAGAACGCTCGCCACCGTCGCCAAGGGGAAGGTGAAGGTCCCGGTCCCGCAGAACAGGTCCGCCACCTTCCTGGCCCCCTTCACCGCCGCCACGGCCCGCTCGACCATCGCCGCCTCCGCCTCCGGCACAGCCTGCAGAAAGCCCCCGGTCGGCAGGGGCACGGTCGCCGGTCCGAACTGCACCCGGGGCTGGCGCGCCATCATCAGTGTCTCACCGGCCATGCTGAGCCGCGCGACATCCGCCTCCCGGGCCGCCCGGATCGCCTGCATCTGGCGGTCCGCCGACAGCCCGCCGGACTTCCGCTCGATCCCGGTTACATCGATGTCCAGCCCGTCCAGCGACCAGGTCACATGCAGGGTCGGGGCCGACTTCGGATGCTCCAGAAAAGCCGCCGCCACCTTCGCCAGAGCCGGAAAGGCCGCCACCAGCCGGGGATCCGCCACGGGACAGGTCGAGACCCCCACCAGCCGCCACGACTTCCTCGCCTTGAACCCCAGTACGACCCGCCCGTCCTCCAGCCGCCGCGCATGCAGAGCCAGCCGCCGCCGCGTCCCCGGCGACACCGCCACCGTCGCCTCGACCTCGGTGTCGATCCGCTGCCTCGCCAGAGCCCCGACGACCTGATCCCGCTTCCAGTCCAGATAGGGCCCGCTCGCCCAGTGCTGCAGCGAACACCCGCCGCAGTCCCCGTAATGGGGCGACACCGGCGCGATCCGGTCCGGGCTGACCTCCAGGATCTCGGGAGCCTCCATCCGGCCATCGATCACCACACCACGTACCGTCTCGCCCGACAGGGTCAGGGGCGCGAACACCGGCCCGCCCGGGGTCTCGGCCACGCCGTCCCCTTGCCCTGCCACCCGGGCGATCTTCAGCGTCATGGTCATCGGCGGCTTCTAGGCGGTCTGACGAAAATCCGAAACCTGAACGAAGATGAACGACCCGCTCAAAACGCGTTCAGGTTCGGTGGCCCATACGTGGATCCAACAAGACGCCGGACCTCCCCGGCGCCGTACAGGGGTTCTCTCTTATGACCGCCTTCGTGAAGTCCGCCGTCGCCGCCGCCGCTCTTGCCGCCGCCGCGACCCTCGTTCCCGCCGCCGCCTCGGCCCAATCCTATGGCTACGGCAACGGCTACAATCAGAACCAGGGCTACAACCAGTCCTACGGCTACAACGACCGGAATCAGGACCGTTGCCGGACCCTGGGTCAGGGCCGCACCGGCTCGGGCGCCCTGATCGGCGCAGGCATCGGCGCCGTGGCCGGCTCGCAGGTCGCTGCTCGCGGCAACCGCACCGAAGGCTCGATCATCGGCGGCGTTCTCGGCGCCATCGTCGGCGCCCAGGTCGGCCGCGCCTCCAACGACCAGTGCCGTCCGAACACCACCTACTCGCAGGCCCCGACCTACTACAGCTCGAACGACCGCTACAACGACCGGGCCTATTCGTCGAACCGGTACGACGACCGCGGCTATCGCGACGACTATCGCCGCGACGATCGTCGGGACAACCGTCGGGACGATCGCCGCTACGAGGGCGGCTACGAGGTTTCGGCCGACGGCCACTACTATTTCGATCCGCGCCGCGGCTGGCTGCCGCGCTGATCCAGGGCTTCGCGGCATCGATATTTTTCAGCCCCCCTGTCGATCGATGTCGCGACGGGCCGCCGGTGGAGCAATCCACCGGCGGTTTCTCTTTGTCTCAAGGGTCGCCAACGCTCGCGCTGCGGTCGCTCGCTGCTTGAGCGACGGGTCGGATCGCTATCGGGTGCGTCGGGCCCAGAGCAGGAATTCGATGTTGCCGTCGCCGCCGGTGATCGGGCTTTCCGTCGTGGCCTGGACGGTCCATCCGACAGTCGCCAGCCATGCCGACGCGCGGTGCACGGCGTCGAGGTGCGCCTGTGGGCCCTTGACCACCCCCTTCTTGCCGGCCTCCTTGGGGCCTTCGCCCTCGAACTGGGGCTTGACCAGGGCGATCAGATCGGCGTCTTCGGCCGCGAGATCCAGCGCGGCCGGCAACACCTTGGCCAGGCCGATGAAGCTGGCGTCGCAGACGATCAGGCCCGGCGTTTCCGGGATCAGGACCTCGTCGAGCGTCCGGGCGTCGGTCTTCTCCAGGTTCACGACCCGGGGATCGGCCGAGACCTTTGGATGCATCTGGCCCTGGCCGACGTCGACGGAGAAGACCTTCGCCGCCCCGCGCGCCAGACAGACCTCGGTGAACCCGCCGGTCGAGGCGCCGACGTCCAGCACCACCCGACCTTCGACCGCCACTGGCCACAGGGTCAGGGCGTGATCCAGCTTCAGCGCTGCGCGGCCGACCCAGCCATGGGGCTCGACGACGGTCACCACAGCGTCCGCGCCCACCCCTTGCGAAACGGCGCGCGCCGGTTGGCCATCGACGGTCACGCCCCCGGCCTCGATCGCCGCCTTCGCCCGCGAACGGCTTTCGACCAGGCCGCGTGCCACCATCAGGTGGTCCAGCCGGATCCGGGGTCCGAAGTCAGCCAAGATCGGCCAGCCGGGCCAGAGCCGCTTCCAGCCGCACCTTGCCGGCCTCGGCCTCGGCCAGCTTGGCGCGCTGCTCGTCGATCACGGCGGGGGCCGCGCGTTCGACGAAGTTGGGGTTGCCCAGCTTCTTCATCACATGGCCGACGTCGCTGTCGAAGGCGGCGATTTCCCGGGTCAGGCGGGCGCGCTCGGCCGTCAGGTCGATGATCCCGGCCAGCGACAGGGCCGCCGCCGATCCGCCGGACACAAAGGTCACCGCCCCGGTCGGAGCAGCATCGGCGGTCGCAACCTCCGACACACGGGCGAGCGTCAGGATCAGGTCACGGTGCCGCACCGCCTTGTCAGACGTCGACGCGTCCGGCGCGACGAAGGTCAGCGCCGGCTTCGCTCCCGGCGGCACGTTCATTTCGCTGCGCAGACCACGAACCTCGCCGACCAGATCGACCAGCCAGCCGATCTCGGTCTCCGCCTCCGCGTCAACGAAGGCGTCAGGCAGCACGGGCCAGGCCGCGCCGATCAGGGTCGCCTCGTCGCGTGGCGCGCCCTCCTTGCCGAGCTCGGCCCATAGTTCCTCGGTGATGAAAGGCATGACCGGGTGCAGCAGCTTCAGTGTCTGATCCAGGGTCCAGGCCGTCATCGCCCGCGTCTCGGCCTTGGCCGCCTCGTCCGACCCCTGGAACACCGGCTTGGCCAGCTCCAGATACCAGTCGCAGAAGACGTTCCAGACGAACCTGTAGAGCGCCGAGGCCGCGTCGTCGAAACGACCGCCCTCGATCGCTTCCGACACTGCGCGCTCCGTCTTGGTCAGTTCGCCGCGAACCCAGCGGTTGATCGTCTGTTCGACGGTCGTGGGGTCGAAGCCCTCGACGCGCCGCGCCTCGTTCATCTCGGAGAAGCGGGCTGCGTTCCACAGCTTGGTGCCGAAGTTGCGATAGCCCTCGATCCGCTGCTTCGACAGCTTGATGTCGCGCGTGCCCGACAGGATGGCCATGGTGAAGCGCAGGGGATCGGCCCCCAGCTCGTCGATGATGACCAGGGGGTCGATCACATTACCCTTGGACTTGCTCATCTTCTGGCCCTTCTCGTCGCGGACGAGGCCATTGATGATGACGCGTCTGAACGGGACCTCGTCCATAAAGTGGAGGCCCATCATCATCATCCGGGCGACCCAGAAGAAGATGATGTCAGCGGCCGTCACGAGGTCGCTGGTCGGATAAAACCGCGCCAGATCTTCCGTCTTCTCCGGCCAGCCCATGGTCGAGAACGGCCACAGGGCCGACGAGAACCAGGTGTCGAGGACGTCCTCGTCCTGTGTCAGGGCCTTCCCGCCCGCCTGCGCGATGGCTTCCGCCTCGGTCTCGGCGACGTAGATCTTGCCGTCGGCGTCATACCAGGCCGGAATACGGTGACCCCACCAGAGCTGGCGGCTGATGCACCAGGGCTCGATGTTGCGCAGCCATTCGAAATAGATCTTCTCGTAGGACTTCGGCTCGAACACCGTGTCGCCCTGCTCCACCGCCTTCAGCGCCGGCTGGGCCAGGGTGTGGGCATCGACGTACCACTGGTCCGTCAGCCACGGCTCGATGACGACCCCCGAGCGGTCACCGTGAGGAACCACGTGTCGTGTCTTCTCGATCTCGCGCAGCCAGCCGGCCTCTTCCGCCAGGGCCACGATAGCCTTGCGCGCCGCGAACCGGTCCATGCCGTCGTACTCGGCCGGGATATCGGTCGTGTCGGCCGTGGTGATCAGGGCGAAGGCGTCCAGCACGTTGAGGGCAGCGAGCCCCGCCCGCTTCCCAACCTGGAAGTCGTTGAAGTCGTGCGCCGGGGTGATCTTGACCGCGCCCGAGCCCTTGGTCGGATCGGCGTAGTCGTCGGCGACGATGGGGATGCGCCGGCCGGTGATCGGCAGGATCACCGACTTGCCGATCAGACTCTTGTAGCGCTCGTCATCCGGATGCACGGCCACGCCGGTGTCGCCCAGCATCGTCTCCGGGCGTGTCGTGGCCACGACGATGAAGTCGCGGGTCTCGAAACCGGTCGCCACGCCCTCGTCGTCGAAGGCGATCAGATGTTCGTAGGTGACGCTGTCGGCCAACGGATAGGCGAAATGCCAGTAGGCGCCCTCGACCTCCCGCTGCTCGACCTCAAGGTCGGAGATGGCCGTCTGGAACTGGGGATCCCAGTTCACCAGACGTTTGTCGCGATAGATCAGCCCGTCCTGATGCAGCTTGACGAAGACCTTGCGCACGGCGGCATTCAGACCCTCGTCAAGCGTGAAGCGCTCGCGCGTCCAGTCGCAGGACGCGCCGAGGCGACGAAGCTGCTGGACGATGGTCCCGCCCGACTCGGCCTTCCACTCCCAGATTTTGGCCACGAAGGCCTCGCGGCCCATGTCGCGGCGGCCGATGTTGCCGGCGGCGGCCAGCTGGCGCTCCACAACCATCTGGGTGGCGATGCCGGCGTGGTCCGTGCCGGGCAGCCACAGGACGGCCTTACCCTGCATCCGGTGATAGCGGGCCAGGATGTCCTGCAGGGTGTTGTTCAGCGCGTGGCCGATGTGCAGAGAGCCCGTCACGTTTGGCGGCGGGATGACGATCGAATAGGCCTCGGCGGCGCCATCCGTCTTCGGAGCGAAGGCGCCGGAGGCCTCCCACGCGGCATAGAGGCGGGGTTCGGCGGCCTTGGGGTCGAAAGTCTTGTCGAGCATTGGGAGGTCCGGAAATGCGAAGGGGCGGCCCGTGAGAGCCGCCCCTGCTGGTCTTAGTCGCCGGTGGCGAGCGGGGCTAGCCCGCGCTGCGGGCGATGCGTTCGACTTCCTTCTTTACCGCCGCCTCGACGATGCCGGGCAGATTGGCGTCAAGCCAATCCTTCAGCATCGGACGCAGCAGACTGCGGGCCAGGTCGTCGATGGTTGGGCCGACGCCGCCGGTCGGAACCGGCTCGGGCTGGCGGAACGCAGCGGAGAGGCCGGCGAAGGCCGAGGCGGACGCCGCCGAGGCGCTTTCGCCGACGAGCGAATCATAGGGCACGGACGAGGCGCTGGGCGCCGGCTCCTGGGCCACGGGACGCTCCGGCTCTGCGCACGAGGTGGGGAAGGGTTCGGGTTCCGGCTCGTCGGCCGGGGCGATGACGTCGAGGTCGCCGATCGTCTCGGCCGCCGGGGCCTCGTAGCGGTCGGTCAGGTCGAGGATCTCTTCCTCTTCCTGCGGCTCGGGCTCCTGCATCGACGGGGTCTCGTCCATCAGGGCGGGCGACGCCGCTTCGACGGGCTCGGGGGCCGGGGCCGATTCGGCGGCGGGCGCGTCGTCTTCGGAGATGATCCGGCGGATCGACGCCAGGATCTCTTCCATCGTCGGCTCTTGGGCGGTGGTGTCGGTCATGATCGGGCCTTCGAAGAACCTGCGCCGGCCGCCTTGGGCCCACGCGTGACGAACAAAGAGGGTCGGAGCCGACGTTCAGCCCTGCCCCAGTTCATTTCGTCGCATCAACGCCCGTGGGAATCAACGGGCGTTTTTCGCCTGGCTGGTTAATCCGCAGGCGTCAGTTCGAGTTCGGCGCGGTCCGAACGATCTCGCCGTCAAGCTGGGTGTCGATCGGCGCGTTCTCGGTCTCGTTCGCCGGAGTGATCAGGGGGGCCGCGATACGGTCAAGCGTCTCGACCAGACCGTCCCAGGGCACGGCGCCGCGCAGGCGGACGCGGTCGGCGTTGACGGCCGGATCATAGACCTCGAGGCCCGGGTTCAGGTCCTCGCCGCTCAGACGACCCATGGAGGTCAGCAGCGACGCCTGGGCGACGTAGAGATTGCGCTTGGCCACAGCCAGGTTGATCTCGGCGTTGCGCAACTCGAGTTCGCCGTTCAGCACGTCGAGGGTCGTGCGCAGACCGACCTGCTGCTCCTGACGGACACCCTCGGCGGCCACGCGGGCGGCGCTCACACCGGCGACGCCTGCCTCCAACTGGGAGCGGTTCGAGACGACCTGGGCGTAGGCGCTCGAGACACCCTGCAGAACGGAGCGCTTCTGGCGGTCGATTTCGATCTTGGCCGCGTTGGCCTGTTCCAAGGCCTGTGCCACACGCGAGCTGTTCAGCCCGCCGGTGAACAGGGGCACCGAGACGCTGACGCCGGCCTGGAAGGTGTTGGTGCGATCCGACAGGTCGAAGCCGGAGATCGGGGTCGAGCCGCCATACGAGCTGGAGAGACCCACGGACGGCAGATAGGCGGAGCGGGCCTGGGCGTGACGCGCCTCGGCCTCGCGCAGTTGATATTCGGCGGCCAGCAGGCTGGGGTTCTCGGCCAGGCCGATGTCCAGGGCGGCGTCGAAATCGGTCGGCACGCCCGGCAGCGCCGGCGGATCTTCCAGATTGGCGGGCGCCTGGCCGACGACGGCGGCGTAGGTGGCGCGCGAGACCGACAACTGGGCCTGGGAGCCGGCGAGGTCGGCTTCAGACTGGGCCAGGCGTGCCTCCGACTGCGAGACGTCGGTGCGGGTGATCTCGCCGACCTCGAAGCGGGCGTTCGATTCGTCCAGCTGTCGGCGCAGGACGGCCAGGTTGGCCTCACGGATGCGCAGGATTTCGACGTCGCGCTGGACATCGACATAGGCCTGGATCACGGCGGCCAGCACCTGTTGCTCGATACTGCGCAGGCCCTCGCGGCCGCTCAGGACCGACGCCTCGGCGGCGTCGATGCCACGCGCGATGCGTCCCCCCGAGTACAAAGTCTGGTCCACGCCGATGCTGGCGCCGACCGACTCGGTATCGGTCGAATTACGCGAGCTCGGTATATCGACGATCCCGTCGCCGTTGAGGTCGATCCCGGGCTCACGCGCGTCAATGTTCCTGTAGCTGGCCGAACCGCTGACGGTGAGTGTCGGGCGAAGGCCGGCCCGGGCCTGGGGCACCGCTTCGTCGAGGGCGCGCTGCTGGGCGCGCTGACCCTGCAGGGTCGGATTGGTGCGGTAGGCCAGGGCAATGGCCTCCTGCAGGGTCTCGGCCCAGGCAGGAACGGCCAAACCGGCCGTAACGGCGATCAGGGCGACGGAGGCGAGCGCGCGCGAGCGTTTGAACATGACAGTATCCCGATGGGCGTCGCGAACGGCGCCGATATCTCTTCACAGGCCTAGTGCTTGAGGGCCTACAGCTACGCCAGTTAAGTTTTATTCACGCGACCGCTACCCGGCTCCGTCGAGATGGCGGCAAATCAGAAGGCGAAAGCGGGGGCCGGTGTCATTTCGGCCAGCACCGGTGGCGCAGCGTCGAACAGTTCGCGACGCGAGACGCCCTCGCGACCCTTCACATAGAGCACCGCCCGGCCGTTCGGACCGGGGCGCTCGACCACCGCCAGACGGCCGCCGACACGCAGCGCCGCCAGCCAGGCGGTCGGACGAACCGCGACCGCGCCTTCGGAGACGATGATATCCCAGTCCTGGCCCGTCGGTTGCGACAGGGGCGCGACGACGGTGGCGACGCCCGCGTCGGCCAGGGCCGGTCCGACCACGTCGAGTACGGAGCCTTCCGCTTCCTGGGCGGTGACGGACACCTTCATGGCGGCCAGCACGGCAGCGGCGTAGGGGCCGGCAATCGCCAGGGCCGTCTCGCCCTCGCGGGCATCCAGCGCCTGGATCAATTTGGCGACCTCGCGCGCCTGCATGAGACGGCGCCCGGCGGCAATCTCGACCTCGACCTCGCCATAGGCGGCGAAGGCCTGGTCCGGGGCGCAGAAGTGTTCGCGAGGAACGGCCATCAAGGCGGCCTGAAGGCCGCGGTCGGTGACGTCGTTCACACGGACCTGGGAGTCCACCATGACCTTGCGAGCGGCGGCGTAATCCATGTGACGCGGAATCCCTGAAGCGAAGCGACCGGCCAGGCCGGAAATCTGGCGCGCTTATAGGTCCGTGCGTCTCCGGCGACAATCGCGTTGCAGCCACGAAGCCGATCTGATAGCGAACGCCCCTCGCGATCTGGGGCATCTCAAAAAGCCCTGTGGCCTGATGGCGGAGTGGTGACGCAGAGGACTGCAAATCCTTGCACCCGGGTTCGATTCCCGGTCAGGCCTCCATCGCGATCTCGTTGAGATCGATGATGATTTTTAGATCGGCGCAGTCAGCCAGCCGATCGCGCCGGCGCCGCCGACAGCCGCGGCCACTACGGCAATCGCGACTGCCATCCGCACGTTTCGGCTCATGAACCCCAGAATACCAGCCATGTCGTCCTCCCCGGACCTCCATAGCGTCATGAAAATCGGCGTTCATCAAGGTGCATGAAACGTTAACGCGCTGAAATCACGCGACTGTCAGCGAATCGACACGGCTGTGACTTGGTACAGGGCGAGGGCGCTGGTCACAGCGACGTTCAGGGAGTCGAATCCCCCCGCCATAGGGATGCCGACGGTCCTGACCAGCGCCATGATCTCCGCCGGCAGGCCCGGCCCTTCGGAACCGACCAAAACGGCCTTGCGACCCCCGCCAGCCAGCCCGGACAACCGCTCGCCCGCAGCGGGCGACATGGCGATCACCTCGAACCGCGCAGCCTGAAGAGCGATGATCAACTGTTCCAGCGAGGCGGCGCGGGCGCTCGGCGTCCTCAGCACCGCGCCGACCGAAACCCGGATGGCCTTGCGATAGAAGGGATCGCAGCAGCGTTCGTCCCTGAGCACCGCCGCCGCCCCGAACGCCGCCGCATTGCGGAACAGGCCGCCCATATTGTCGTGGTTGCCGATCTCTGCGCAGGCAAGCACCACACATTCCTCCGGCAGATCCGCCAGTGTCTCGGCGACGGTCCGCTCGACCGGCTTCTCGCCGAGGGCCAGCAGGCCGCGATGCAGGGGGAAGCCGGCGATGGCGTCCATCACCGCCTGCGACGCCGCATAGACCGGCGCCTCCCCCGCCGCCGCGACCAGTTCGCCCTGGGCGTCGAGTCGATTCGCAGCGATCAGCAACGAACGGGCTCTGCACAGAGACGTCGGCGACAGCAGGGTGCGGATCACCACCTCCCCTTCCGCCACGAACAGCCCTTCGCGGCCGGTCAGGTCGCGTTCGCGGATATCGCGATAGGCGGCTACGCGGGGATCGGCGGCATCGTCGATGAACTGAATGGCGATGGCTGACATTTCCCGTTGCACAATCAAGAAGGCCGCTGCTATAGGCCCGCCTCCCGAGCCCCTGTTCCGCGGTAGCTCAGTGGTAGAGCAGCCGACTGTTAATCGGCTGGTCGTAGGTTCGAATCCTACCCGCGGAGCCACTCGGCGCTTTAGCCCGATTTCGACAAGGCGATACCGCCTTTCGGCGGCGAGCCCCCAGGCCAAGACAGACCATCAGCGCCGTCCCGGCCGCAACCGAGGCGCCGCTCATGATTCTGCAATCCGCGACGACGATCGGGATCGACTTCGGCACCACCAACACGGTCGTCGCCCTGACCAGCGGCGATGGCGAGGCGGTCGTGATTCGCTTCGAGGCGCCTGGCGGCGATCTGGCGACGTTCCGCTCGACATTGAGCTTCCAGCTTCACCCCGGCGCCGACGGCCGGCCGCCCGAGCGAGTCGTCGAGGCCGGTCCGTGGGCCATAGAGGCCTATGTCGAGGATCCACTCGAAACCCGCTTCATCCAGTCGTTCAAGACCTTCGCCGCCAGCGCGGCCTTCACCGAGACGGTGATCGACAACCGGCGCTACAAGTTCGAAGACCTGCTGGCGGCCTTCCTGCTGCGCCTCCGGCATCACGCGGGCGAGACGATGGACGCCCTGCCGCCTCGCGTCATCGTCGGGCGACCTGTGACCTTCGCCGGCGGAGCGCCCGACGCGGACCTCGCGCTCTCGCGCTACCAGACGGCCTTCGCCCGGCTGGGCTTCACCGACATCCGCTATGCCTATGAGCCTGTCGGCGCGGCCTTCTTCTTCGCTCGCAAACTGACCGAACCGGCCAATGTGCTGGTCGCGGACTTCGGCGGCGGCACCAGCGACTTCTCCATCGTCCGCTTTGAGCCGTCGCCCCAGGGGCTGCGCTCCACGCCGCTCGCACGATCCGGCGTCGGCGTGGCCGGCGACGCCTTCGACTACCGGATCATCGACCAGCTTGTGTCGCCGGCGCTCGGCAAGGGCGGCTCATACCGGACGCTCGGCAAGACCCTGCCCATCCCCCAGCGCTACTATGCCGCCTTTGCGCGCTGGGATCAGCTGGCCCTGCTGCGCGCCTCGCGCGACATGAAGGACATCCGGGCCATGGCCCGGATCGCAGAGGAACCCGGGAAGGTCGCGCGGCTGATCGAGGTGCTCGACGACAATCACGGCTACGCCCTCTACCAGGCGATCTCGCACCTGAAGATGGACCTGTCGCGCGACGAGAGCGCGACCTTCGTTTTCGACGCCGGATCGATTCGTCTGGAAGCGCCGGTCGCCCGATCGGAGTTCGAGGCCTGGATCGCACCCGAGTTGGCAGCCATCGAGGCGGCCGTCGACAGGGCAATCGAGGGATCCGGCCTGCGCCCCTGCCAGATCGACCGCATCTTCCTGACCGGCGGCACCTCCTTCGTCCCGGCGGTGCGCGACATCTTCAACCGGCGATTCGACCCTGCGAAGATCGAGACCGGCGGCGAGTTCGAGTCCATCGCGTCAGGCCTGGCCCTGATCGGGCGGGAAACGGACCTCGATCTCTGGACCGAAAGCCGCTGACGAGACTTCGCCGGTCTCGCCCGATAGGATCGGTGCAGATATGACCGAACAGCTTTCGCCCGCCCTCGCCCGACGCATGGCCCTGGCCGCCCAGGGCTTCGGCAAACCCCATCCGACGAGCGCCGGCACGCGCCAGTTCCGGGACACAGCCCGTCGCCTGGGCGTGATCCAGATCGACAGCGTCAATGTCGTCAGCCGCACCCACTATCTGCCCGCCTTCTCCCGCCTCGGCGCCTATCCGCGCGACCTGCTTGAGACCGAGGCCTGGGGCAAGAAGCCGTCCTTCTTCGAATACTGGGGCCACGAGGCCTCGCTGATGCCTCTGGAGATCCAGCCCCTGATGCGCTGGCGGATGGAGCGGGCGCGCGACGGGCATGGCGCCTGGCCTGGGATCAATCGCTTCGGCTGGGAACGTCGCGACTATATCGACGGCGTCCTGGCCGAGATCGAACGACGCGGCCCTGTGACAGGCGCCGACTTCGCCACTGGCCCGCGCGGCAAGCCCGGCTGGTGGGAGTGGTCGGACGGCAAGCGCGCGCTGGAGTGGCTGTTCTGGGCCGGACTGATCACGACCAGGACCCGGCGCGGCTTCGAGCGGGTCTATGACCTGACCGAACGGGTCATTCCCCCAGCAATCCAGAGCCTGCCGACCCCGTCCGAACCCGACGCCCAGCGCGCCCTGATCCGCATCGCCGCCGAGGCCATGGGTGTGGCCACCGCTGCCGACCTGCGAGACTATTTCCGCATGCCGCTGCAGGACGCGCGCGATCGCATCGCCGAACTGGTCGAGGAGGGCGCACTGACGCCCGTCGGCGTCCCGGGCTGGAAAGGCTCGACCTATATTGCGCCGGACGCCCGCCGCCCTCGGAAGGTGCAAGGCGCCGCTCTGCTCTCCCCCTTCGACAACCTGATCTGGTTCCGGGATCGGACCGAGCGGCTGTTCGACGTGCGCATCAGGCTGGAAATCTACACCCCGGCGCACAAGCGGGCGCACGGCTACTATGTCCTGCCCTTCCTCGAGGACGAGGCGATCACGGCTCGGGTCGATCTGAAGGCGGATCGCCAGGCGGGCGTCCTGCTTGTCCAGGCGGCATGGCGCGAGCCGCTGGCGACGCCGGAGACCCCCTCGAGACTGGCGGCGGAACTGATCCGGATGGCGGACTGGCTTGGTCTGGGCCGGGTCGGGGTCAAGGAGCGCGGCGATCTCGCTGCCGATCTGTCCGACGCTCTCTCGCGCTGACGCCAAAGAAAAAGCCCGACGCGGGCGCCGGGCTGAAGAGGTTCGGTGGTGGGTGTCCTCTGAGAGAACGCTGTATCGGTGAGCCGAATTGGTTAACGAGCCGTTGCAGGCTTGTCGGGAAACCACGTCGCCTGGCGCCCGCCCCCCGGGCTCGACCAGGCGATGCTCCATCCCGCCCCGGCCCGATGCAGGTTACCGGGATCCGCGACCGCACCCGGAGCCGGCGCATAGGCCCGTCCGTCGATCGTGATCGGCGTCGTGCCGTCGCCGGACCCCGCCAGCCGCCAGCGGCCCTCCTCGTCCGCCGTTACCGTGCTCTGGACGCTCCCTTCGATGACCACCCCGGTCCCGGCAGTCGACCTTCCCGAGACGAAGACCGCCCGTCCGTCGGTGTCGACGGCGTCCAGGCCGAGGCCGGAATCCAGTCGTTGCGTGGGCGCACCGATGGCCAGAAGCGCGATCGGCGCCGAGGGGTCAGCTCCGATCAGAAGACGATAGGGCGCCGGAAAGCCGGCCTGGCCCGCGCGCGCCTCGACCAGGAACAGGGTGTCTTGGGCCGGGCGCGGCACGCGCAGCTCGAACCGCCCCTCAGCGTCGGCGCCCACGGCATAGGCCAGCCCCCCCGCGCCGCTGACCACGACCCGCCCCAGGGGAGAGGCCTGTCCGCGAACGATCAGCTCTCGCCCGCTCGAAGCGACCGCGTCGATCTCGGGCGGCATGATCCAACCCGTTTCCTGGGTCGCGTCTGCGGCCGGTTGGGCCTGTTCGCCGCAGGCAGTGACGCTCAGCGCAATGGCGCAGGTCAGGGTCGCTGAAAGCCTCGATGCGATCGGTCGTTTCATCCTGTCCACCGGGTCTGTAGGACTGTTCGCCCAGATAGACCGGCTCGACCGGCCTGTCTCCAATCTTGCGTCTCGTCTCGAGGGTTCATGTCGGCGTCAATCCCCACCATCGCTCCGTTCGACGGTCAGTCGGTCTGTCTGTTCTGCGGATCGTCCGATGCGGCCGATCCGATCTTCACCGCTGCGGCCGCAGCGTTCGGCGCGGCGACAGCGCGCGAAGGCTGGCGTCTGGTCTATGGCGGCGGCGGCGTCGGCCTGATGGGTGCCTCGGCCCGGGCGGCGCACGAGGCCGGCGGGCGGGTCGTCGGCATCATGCCGGCCTTCCTGCGCAGCCGCGAACGCCTGTTCGACGAGGTGGAGACCATCGTCGTCACCTCGATGCACGAGCGCAAACAGCTGATGTACGACCAGTCCGACGCCTTCGTCGTCGCGCCTGGCGGCATCGGAACGCTGGAGGAGGTCGTCGAACTGCTGTCGTGGAAACGACTGGACCTGCATGGCAAGCCGGTGATCTTCCTCAACATCAACGGCTTCTGGGAGACCTTCTTCGCCCTGATGCGCCAGAGCGTTGAGACCGGCTTCACCCCGCCCTCCTTCCTGCAAGCGTGGGTCGTCTGCGACACGGTCGAGGAGGCAATCGAGGCGATGCGACAGACTGACGCCTCCCCTGTCTTGAAACATGACCAGCGATAAGTAATCATTGATCAGTCAGCTCCGAAGTCCGTTCCGTTTGAAAACGCGATTGACAGTTTCGAATAACAACGCACTATGTCGGTGTTGACGCTGGACCCTGTCGGTCCGTTCCCTTCACCGGAGTTTCCCCATGCGCGCCGTCCTCCCCCTGCTCGCCCTCTGCGCCGCCTTCGCCGCGGCTCCCGCCGTCGCCCAGGCCCCGTCCTCCGCCGCCACCCGCGTCGTCCTGGCCGACGCCTCGCGCGTCCCGACCCGCTCCACCGTCATCGACGGCGCCAACTGGCGTTGCGAAGGCCAGACCTGCACCGCTTCGGGCGGCGCGGATCAGCCCGCCCCGCGCGCCTGCCGTCGCGTCGCCGCCCGTCTGGGCCCGGTGACGGAGTTCTCGTGGAAGGGCACGGCCCTGTCGGCCGAACAACTGGCCGTCTGCAACGCTTAAGGAAAAAGGGGCGGCCCAGCGGGCTGCCCCTTTTCTTTGCCCCTAGGCGACTTCGCCCTTCAGCCGCTTCTCGATCCGTTCGCGCCCGATCAGCGGCACGATCGTCGCCATGTCCGGCCCGTGCGGCTGGCCCGTCAGGATGTGGCGTAGCGGCATGAACAGGGCCTTGCCCTTGGCGCCGGTGCTTTCCTTGACCGCATTGGTCCATGCCGACCACGCGCCCGCATCGATGACCTTCGGCAGGACGGCCAGGGCCGCCGCCGCGAAGGCCGGATCCTCGATCACCGGCGTCACCGGCCCACGCACCATCCGCGCCAGATCGACCACGTCGGCGAACTTCGTCAGGTTGGCCCGCACTCCGTCCCAGAAGCTCTCGCCGAGGTCGCAGTCGAGAGCCTCCAGGCGGCCCTTCGCGGTCGCATAGGGCATGGCGTGCAGGGCCTGAGCGTTCAGCCGATCCAGATCCTCTGTGTCGTAGCGCGCCGGCGACCGGCCCATCTTGTCGAAACTGAAGCCCAGGCCCAGGGCATGGATGTCGGCCGCGACCTCCAGCGGATCGGACGTCCCGATCCGGCCCAGGTGGCTGGTGATGGCGATGGGCTCATAGCCCTGGTCGCGCATCTCCGCGACCGACAGCGACCCCAGCCGCTTGGACAGGGCCGCGCCGTCCGCGCCGACCAGCAGCGGCATATGGGCGAAGTTCGGAACCGTCGTGCCGAGGCCGGCAGCAATCAAGGCCTCGAAGATCTCGATCTGGGCGCCAGTGTTGGTCGTGTGGTCCTCACCCCGGATGACGTGGGTGATGGCCATGTCGATGTCATCGACGACCGACGGCAGGGTGTAGAGATACAGGCCGTCCTCGCGGATCAGCACCGGGTCCGACATCGAGGCGGTATCGACTTCTGCGTGACCGCGCGACAGGTCCTCCCAAGCGACCCGGCGGCCATCCAGCTTGAAGCGCCAATGCGGCTTGCGACCCTCGGCCTCGAACGCGGCCTTCTCCTCGTCGGTCAGGGTCAGGGCGGCGCGATCGTAGATCGGCGGCAGACCACGCGACAGCTGCACCTTACGGCGACGATCCAGGTCCTCGGACGTATCCCAGGCCGGATAAAGACGCCCGGCCTTCTTGAGCCGTTCGGCCGCGTCGTCATAGCGGTCGAACCGCTTTGACTGGTTGTACCGTTCGTCCCACAGCAGGCCGAGCCAGGTCAGATCGTCCTCGATCCCCTGTTCGAACTCCGGCGTCGAGCGGGCCAGATCGGTGTCGTCGATGCGCAGGACGAAGGATCCACCCTGCCCCTTGGCGAACATCCAGTTGACCAGGGCGGTGCGGACGTTTCCGACATGCAGCTTGCCGGTAGGCGACGGGGCGAAACGGACCTTGACGGACATGGATAGGGAGACCTTGAAAGCGAGGCGCGTAGGTCGGTCACGCGCCGCCCCAAGTCAAGGACAGCCGCGATCCGGCCGTTCGGTCGCTTTTCGGCTTTTCCCGCAACGATCTTGCGGCATAAGGCGTCAATGACCGCGCCCGCCTCCCTGACCGTCGATCTCAACGCGCTTTCGCACAACTTCCATGCGCTGGAAGCGGTGTCAGGCGTGCCCGTGCATCCGGTAGTGAAGGCCAATGCCTATGGCCTCGGCGCCGTTCCGGTGGCCAGGCGGCTGCTGGCAGAGGGCGCGCGGACTTTCTTTGTGGCGCGAACAGACGAGGCCGTCGCCTTGCGCGAGGCTCTCGGGGCGGGACCAACCATCTATGTGCTCGACGGCTGCGTGGGAGACGCAGCTGCGGCGCTGAAGGCTGCGGACGTGCGCCCGATCCTCAACCACGGCGACCAGATCGCGTCCTGGGATGCGGCCGGCGGCGGCGCCTGCGGACTCCAGATCGACACCGGAATGAACCGCCTGGGCTTCCGCCCGGATGACGCGCCGGAGCCGTTCACCGGACTCGAACTGGTCATGAGCCACCTCTCCTGCGCCGACGATCCGGCGGAACCGATGAACCGGCGCCAACGCGACGCCTTCGCAAACGTTTCAGGACGTTATCCCGATGCGCTGAAGTCCTTCGCCAACTCCGGCGGCTGTTTCCTGGGTCCCGACCATGTCTTCGACGCCGTCCGACCGGGCATCTGCCTGTACGGTGGTGGTCCCGAGGGCCGACCGGACGACCGACTGAAGGCCGTCGCGACCCTGACCGCCGAAGTGCTCCAGATCCGCGACCTCCCCGCCGGTGAGAGTGTGGGCTACTCCCGCGGCTTCATCGCCGACAGACCCCGCCGCATCGCCACCTGCGGCGCCGGCTACGCCGACGGCGTGTTCCGCAGCTCAAGCCCGAACGGACAGGTCTGGATCGCAGGCGCCCTGCGCCCGCTGCTCGGCCGCGTGTCGATGGACGTCATCGCCGTGGACGTCACCGGCGTCGAGGTCTCGGTCGGCGACAGCGTCGAACTGTTCGGCGCCAACCGCCCGGTCGACGACGCCGCCATGGCCGCCGGGACGCTCAGCTATGAACTGCTGACGTCCATCGGCAACCGCTGCGAGCGCCGCTACCTCGGTCAGGCCTGAGCCGCGATCCAAGCCGGCTGTTCGGTCGGCGGGGTGGTCGGGAAGTCGTCCACGGGATCCGGCAGCTCGCCGTCGGCCCCGATCGCCCCGCAGTCCATGTGCCACTGGCGAGCCAGCACCAGCCGCGCGCCGTCCCAGCGCCATTCGGCGCCTTCGGCGCATCCCGTCGCCTGGAGCCGGGTCGATCCTGCAAAAGTCCTGGTCGCAGCATCCCATGACAGGTTCGACATCGCGTCCCAGGTCATCCAGCCGTCCGCGCCTTGGTACTTGTAGAACGGCAGAGGGACATGGACGGGCGCGCCGTTGTCCTCGGAAACATAGACCCGGCCCCACTGGTCCGCCGTGCCGGTCGAACAGACGACGAGCACGGCGACATCACCGCCTCCAAGGTCGACGGCCTCCACGGTGCGCTCGCCCTCCATCGGCTCGGGCAACACGCAGTCCTCATCCGCCTTCACCATCGTCAGGGCGGAGGCCTTAAGGGCTTCGAACCTGGCGGTGATCGCATCGTCAGGAGCCGAGCCGGCGTCCGTCGCGGTCGGCGTCTGTTGTTGACAGGCCGACAGCAGAGCCATCGCGGCCACGCCGCTGATCATGGATCTGTTCATGGGGTCTCTCCGCCTAGACAGGAGTGGCGAGCGGGGTCGGGTCGGTCTTGCCGGCCGCGGGCCAGCCGGTGACCTCGCCGGTCGCAGGCGCGCCAGGCGTCGCATGGGTCACGCGGACCGCGCCCAGCATCGCCAGCCTGGACCCGTCCCAGCTCCAGCGCATGGTGCGCGTCTGGGTGGACGTCTCGCCATCGTTCGGCCCGACCGTGTCGGACCAGACGAGTTCCCTGGCCGCCGTATCCCACGTCGCCTGCGACGTAAGGCTTGGCTCCCAGTCAAAGCCTTCGTCGAACTCCGCCTCCGGGCCATTGAAGAGGATCAGCGACTGGGATTTCAGCACCCCGTCTACGCCCTGGGTGTGCAGGCTCTTCCAAGGCGCCTTCCCCTCCTCGGTCGGGTAGCAGTCGGTCAGGACCGCGAAGGCGCCGCCGCCCAGATCGATGACCTGGTTCGCCGTCGGGGTCGCATGACCGGGCCAATCGCTTCCGCACCGGTCCGCCACCGGCATGGCCAGAATGCGCGCCACAGCCGCGTCCGAACCGGCCGGTGACGGACTCGCCGCTGCGGATGGAGCCTCGGTTTCAGCCCCCTGCTGGCACGCGGCCAGGGCGAGCGCGGCGATGGCCGCAATGCAGATGCTCTTCATGTCTTCCCCCAATGTACTGCACGCAGCGAACGGCGTTTCGGCCGCCCGTGCAAGCGGTCAATCCTGACGGTCACCGCCCACGTCTGAAACGGTCGCAGGCCTGAAACCGCCCCCTGCCCCGCCGCTCGCGACTCCTGTAAGCCGTCACTCATGGCCAGAGACCGTGCGATCTATGTTTGTCAGTCCTGCGGGGGCGTCCACGGCAAGTGGTCGGGCCAGTGCGGGTCGTGCGGCCAGTGGAACACCATCGTGGAGGAGGGCCGCTCGGCCTCGCCTCCCGGAGCCCTGAAACCCGCATCGACGGCCAGGGCGCGGGGCCTGCAGTTCGAATCCCTGCTGTCCGAAACGCCCGAGCCGCCGCGCATCGTCACCGGCGTGACCGAGTTCGACCGCGTCTGCGGCGGCGGCGTCGTGCCCGGCTCGGCCATCCTTCTCTCGGGCGATCCCGGCGTCGGCAAGTCGACCCTTCTGCTCGACGTCGCCGGGCGCGCCGCTCTGTCCGGCGCCCGCGTCGCCTATATTTCCGGCGAGGAGGCGATCGAACAGATTCGCGCCCGGGCCAAGCGGATGGGGCTGTCCGAAGCGCCGGTTCAGCTCGCCTCCGCCACGGCGCTGCGCGACATCCTCGGCACGCTGAAGCGCGAAAAACTCGACATCGTCATCGTCGATTCGATCCAGACCCTGTGGTCCGACGCCCATGAGGCCGGGCCAGGCTCGGTGACCCAGGTCCGGGCCTGCGCCGGCGAACTGGTGCGACTGGCCAAGGCCGGCGGCCCGGCCGTCGTGCTCGTCGGCCATGTCACCAAGGACGGCCAGGTCGCCGGCCCGCGCGTCGTCGAACACATGGTCGACGCGGTCCTGAGCTTTGAGGGCGAGCGCGGCTACCCGTTCCGCATCCTGCGCGCCGGCAAGAACCGCTTCGGCGCCACCGACGAGATCGGCGTGTTCGAGATGGGCGATGAAGGGCTCCGCGAAGTCTCCAACCCGTCCGCCCTCTTCCTCGGCGAAGGCAAGGATCGCGCACCGGGCGCCGCCGTCTTCGCGGGCATCGAGGGCAGCCGTCCCGTCCTCGTCGAGATCCAGGCCCTGGTGTCCAAATCCGCCTATGGCACCCCGCGCCGTGCCGTCATCGGCTGGGAGACCGGCCGTCTCGCCATGGTGCTGGCGGTGCTCGAGGCGCGCTGCGGCTTCGGCTTCGGGGACCAGGACGTCTATCTGAACGTCGCGGGTGGTCTGCGCATCAATGAACCCGCCGCCGACCTCGCCGCTGCGGCGGCCCTGATCTCCTCGGCCACCGGAATGCCCCTGCCCCAGGGCTGTATCGTCTTCGGCGAGATCAGCCTGTCGGGCGAGGTCCGCGCCGTGGGCCGCGCCGAAGCCCGGCTGCGCGAAGCCCGGAAGCTTGGCTTCGACCAAGCCCTCTCCCCGCCCCTGACAGTCAAGAGCGGCGACGTTTTGATCACAGGCGTCAGCCGATTGACGGAAGCCGTCGAAAGAATCTCGCAGAACAGGTATTGAGCCTACGTCACCTCTCCATCGCAGACGGGGAGGTGACTCGTAGCGAAGCAAAAAGACGGAGGGGTTCTTTTTTGAAACGATCGCCGTCTACCAGGCTTCTAAAACCCCTCCACTGCTTCGTGGTCCCCCTCCCCATTTGCGAAGGCGCGAACGGGGAGGAGACATCTGCATGACCGGCTTCGACGCCTTCGCGATTATCGTCATCCTCGCCTCAGCCGCCGCCGGCTGGGTTCGCGGCGGTACGCGCGAGATTATCACCCTGCTCAGCTTTGTGCTGGCGGCGTTTCTTGCCCTGGTCGCCCTGCCGCTGACGGCGCCGCTTGGGCGGGCCCTCATCGACCCGGACTGGGCCGGCTCGATCGCCGCCGCCATAGCGTCCTTCCTGCTGGTCTATTTCGGCATCCGCATCTTCGGCTCGATCCTGTCCCGGCGGGCCCAGGCCCATCCGACCCTCGGCGGCGTCGACCGGTTCATCGGCATCCTCGTCGGCGCCGCACGCTCGCTGGTCTTGCTGGGAGCCATCCATCTGGTGATCGTGGCGGCCATGCCGGGCGAGCGAACGCCGCGCTGGCTGTCGGAGGCGACATTGCGTCCGGTCAGCGCCGGGGCCGCCCGCGCCATCCAGTTCATCCTGCCCGGCATCGGACGCGGCGCCGACGCCATCAGCCCCGTGGTCGATTCGTCCGTCCGCAGAGGCTTTTCCGGCGATCAAGCCTTGCCCTTGCCCCAAACCGGCCCTAACTCGCGCCCGTCCGCCGCCCAGTAAAATTTCGCCTGTCATCGGAGCCCCCACGATGCGCAGCTTGCCTCACGACATCCAGCCCCCGGTCGTTCACCGGGAGCACTATCGAGACGCAGATGATGATCGTCCGCGCCTCGAATGCGGCGTCTGCGGCGTCTGGGGCGCCGAAAAGGACGAGGCCTCGGGCATCGTCGCACTTGGCCTGCATGCCCTGCAGCATCGTGGTCAGGAAGCCTGCGGCATTGCCTCGGTCAATGCCGAGCGATTCCACACCGAACGCCACATGGGCCATGTGGGCGAGGCGTTCGGCGGCACCGACCTGGCCAAACGCATGCCGGGCTCGGCGGCCGTCGGCCACACCCGCTATTCGACCGCCGGCGGCAGCTTCCTGCGGAACATCCAGCCGATGTTCGCCGATCTGGACCAGGGCGGCATCGCCATCGCCCACAACGGCAACCTGACCAACTTCCACTATCTGCGGAACCAGCTGGTCGGCGAGGGTTCGATCTTCCAGTCCACCTCGGACTCTGAGGTCATCCTCCACCTGATCGCCCGCAGCCGTAAGGCCAAGATCGTCGACCGCTTCATCGACGCCCTGGCGCGGATCGAGGGCGGCTATGCCCTGGTCGCCCAGACCCGCACCAAGCTGATCGGCGCGCGCGATCCGCTGGGCATCCGCCCGCTGGTGCTCGGCAAGATCGGCAACGCCTGGGTCATGGCGTCGGAGACCTGCGCGCTCGACACCATCGGCGCGACCTTCGTGCGCGACGTCGAACACGGCGAGGTCATCGTCATCGACCACGAGGGCCTGCGCTCGCTGAAGCCCTTCCCGGCCCGCGCGGCCCGGCCCTGCCTGTTCGAATACGTCTACTTCTCGCGCCCGGACAGCGTCGTGAATGGCCGCTCTGTCTATGGAGTGCGCAAGCGGATGGGCGAAGGCTTGGCCCGTGAGTTCCCGATCGACGCCGACGTCGTCATCCCTGTCCCCGACTCCGGCGTCCCGGCCGCGCTCGGCTACGCCCAGGCCAGCGGCATTCCTTACGAGATGGGGATCATCCGCAGCCACTATCTCGGCCGCACCTTCATCCAGCCGAGCCAGGGCGCCCGCCAGAAGGGCGTGGCCATGAAACACAGCCCCAACCGCTCAGTGATCGAGGGCAAGCGCGTCGTCCTGATCGACGACTCCATCGTGCGCGGCACCACCTCTGTGAAACTGGTCCGCGCGGTCCGCGACGCCGGGGCGACCGAGGTCCACCTGCGCTCCGCCAGCCCGCCGATCCTGTGGCCCGACTTCTACGGCATCGACATGCCGGAGCGGGACCAGCTGATCGCCGCCAACAAGACCGTGGAAGAGATGCGCCAGGTGCTGGAGGTCGACTCGCTCGGCTTCCTGTCCGTCGATGGTCTCTACAAGGCCATGGGCGAGACGGGCCGCAACGACGCCGCGCCCCAGTTCACCGACCACTATTTCACCGGCGACTATCCGACCCGTCTGGTGGACCGCGAGATCGAGGAAGGCGGCCGCCATGCGGTCGGCCGGCAACTTTCCCTGCTGGTCAGCGCTTAGCAGGCGCGATCCCGAGACAGTGGACGCCGGTTTTCGGACAGGATCGCGCCCAGGCAAGGAAGCCATGATCAACCTCGGCTACTTCACCCTCGACACCGTGGACATCGCCAGGGCCAAGGCCTTCTACGGCGCTCTGTTCGGGTGGACCTTCGACGACGACGCGTCGAGGTCGACCTACGCCCACGTCGCCGGCAGTAATCCGCCGTTCGGCTTCACCAAGGTCGAGCGCGCCCGCGACTACGCCAACCTCTATTTCCGTGTCGACGACATCGCAGCGACCTGCGCGCGGGTGAACGCGCTCGGCGGCAAGTCCGCGATCCCTGCCGAAAGCCCTACCGGCCTCAGCTGCGCCGTCCACGACGATCAGGGCGTGAGCTTCAGCCTGTGGCAGGCGGGAGAAGGGTTCTGAACCGTCTTCCGCCGGTTCCGTCGGCGCGCTATCAGGCCCGATGACCGACGCCCTCCCGCTTCAAGACCGTATCGCCCTCGTTGTCGGGGCCTCGCGAGGGATCGGCTATGAGGCCGCCCTGGCCCTGGCCGTCGCCGGCGCCCACGTCGTCGCCACGGCGCGGACACAGGGCGCTCTCGAGGAGCTGGACGACGCCATCTATGCCGCGACCGGCCGTCACGCGACGCTTGTGCCCTTCGACCTGATCGACGGCGGCGGCATCGATCGTCTGGGCGGCGCCATCTTCGGCCGGTTCGGCAAGCTCGATATCTGGGTCAACGCCGCCGCCACCTTGGGCGCGCAGGGCCTGACCCCCGTCAGCCACATCGACCCGCGCGGCTTCGCCAAGATCGAGAAGACCAACTTCACCGCAACCTATCGCCTGATCCGCTCACTGGAGCCCCTGTTGCGCGCCTCCGACGCCGGGCGCGTCATCCACCTGACGACCAGTCTGGCCCGCGAGCCGAAGGCCTTCTGGGGCCTCTACGCCGCGACCAAGGCCGGCGCCGAGGCCCTGATGCTGGCCTGGGCCGACGAGATCGAGAGCACCAACGTCCGCATCAGCGTCCTCGACCCGGGCCGGATGCGCACCCAGATGCGAGCCCAGGCCTTCCCCGGCGAGGATCCCATGACCCTGCCCGCCCCGTCCGAACTCGGCTCCATGATTGTCGAACTGGCGCGCGGCGACCTGACGCCGCCCAGCAAGGTGTCGTTCAAGGAGTGGAAGACAGAGCTACCGGCAGGCGCGCTGATCTAGGGCGCTCGCGGGATGGGAGGCTACGATCGGTCGCCCGTCCCCCAGTCCCCGTCCTGGATTTCGACGCCTGCGGTTGTCTGGATCATCGGCATCGGAGAGGGACGGACAGAGGGCAGATCGCCCCATATCATCGCCCTCGCAGAAGCGGCCTGACCAATCGAGTCGCCTTTGGTTTCACGCAGGCTCGAGGCCGGTGGCGAGCGCACAAGTCTCGGGCGATGCGGGCTGCCGTGCCCTGCTCGGCCCTACTCAGGGATGGCTTGCGCCAAGGGTTCAGGCAAGATCGGCGGCGTGGAGTCCCAATAGCTGAGATGGTCGCGCCAGATGACCCGGGTTCGCTCCAGGGTCATGTCGGTCATGCAACTCAGGAACATCGCCGTGTGGATGGAGCCATCCTTGAAGCTGTCGTCGACGCCCTCGCAGACGATGCGCGCATAGGCGGTCCAGGCGGCCTGTGAGGCCGCCAGATAAGCACGCTGCGCGCTTGGCCCGCCGAAGGCACGCGGCAGTTCATCGCTTGACCTTGCCTGTTCCCGCGCAGCAACCAGATACCGATCCATCCGAGCCTCCCCCGCCGCGAGATCCTGCGCGAGGCAGGCGTTGATCTGCGGGGTGGAGCCGTCTCTGACGCAGTCGAAAGGGCGGGCCGGATGCGAGGACGCTGCGGATGCGGCTGCAGCGTCTCCGGCGGCGGCAGCAGCCGATTCAAGGGAGGCGCGGTTCAACGCCTCCAGCTCGGCGGCGGATGGGCCCGTCACCTGCATCAAGATGGACATGACGAGGGCGGCGATCATGGTGTGTGTCGTTCCCGGAAACCGCGAAATGAACCCGATCGACGCAAACCGTCAAACGGCAAACGCCCTACTTCTTCGGCGCGTGCTTCTGACCGGTCCGCACACGTCCCGACCGCGAGACCTGCCTCGCCCCTCCGCGCGCGCCCTTCTGGACGGCGACCGATGACCCGGCCTTCTTCGACGCGCTGTTCTTCACCGCACCGATGATGCGCGGCTTGGCGACGCGGGTCTTCTTCTGCTCCAGCGCCTTGCCGGGCAGATGCGATTCCTCTTCCGCCTTCTTGCGCACAGCGCGCGGCGCGGTCTTGGCGTCGCCCTTGTAGCGTTCCGGCCCCGACTTGGCGCCGCCCGTCGCATAGGGGTTCTCCGACCCGCCCTTGACCGTCAGGCGGATCGGCACGCCGGGCAGGTCGAAGCTCTCGCGGATCGAGTTGGTCAGATAGCGGATATAGTGCTCGGGAAGATTGCCGCCCCGGCTGGCGAACAGCACGAAGGTGGGCGGCCGGGCCTTGGTCTGGGCCATGTATTTGGTCTTGATCCGCTTGCCGTCCACGGCGGGGGGCGGATGCCTCTGGGTCGCCAGGGCCAGCCAGTCGTTGAGGTCCTTGGTCTTGACCTTGACCGACCAGGTCTCGTGCGCCTTCAGCACCGCCGGCATCAGCCGGTCAACGCCGCGGCCCGAGTGCGCCGACAGTGCGACGAACGGCGAACCCTTCAACTGAGGCAGCTTGTCTTCGGCCAGATGCTTCAACTCGGCCATGCGCGCCTGGGGATCCTCTTCGAGGTCCCATTTGGCGGCCACGTACACCAGCGCCCGGCCCTCGCGCTCGACCAGGTCGGCGAGTTGCAGGTCCTGCACGTCGAAGGCGTTGTCCTTGTCCATGACGAGGACGACGACCTCGGCGAAGGTGATGGCGCGGATAGTGTCGGCGACCGACAGCTTCTCCAGCTTCTCCTGCACCCGGGCCTTGCGACGCATCCCGGCCGTGTCGACCAGGCGGATGTTCTGGCCATCGTATTCCCAGTCCACCGAGATGGAATCGCGCGTGATCCCGGCCTCGGGGCCGGTCAGCAGCCGGTCCTCGCCGATCAGGCGGTTGATCAGGGTCGACTTGCCGGCGTTCGGGCGGCCGATGATGGCGATGCGGATCGGCTTGTCGGGCTCGTCGACCTCTTCGATGTACATGTCGACCGAGGCGTCGCGGATCGCGGCATAGAGGTCGGCCATGCCCTCGCCGTGCTCGGCGGAGATGGCGACGGGCTCTCCGAAGCCCAGAGAATAAGCCTCGCCGACACCGCCTCCGCTCTCGCGGCTCTCGGACTTGTTGGCCAGCAGGATGACCGGCTTGTGCTGCCTGCGCAGCCGCTCGGCGAAGATCTGGTCCAGCGAGGTCACCCCCTCGCGCGCATCCATCATGAACAGGATCAGATCGCCGTCTTCCAGCGCCAGCTCGGTCTGCTCGCGCATCCGCGATTCAAGGCTGTCGTCGTTGACGTCCTCGTAACCCGCCGTGTCGATCAGCGTCAGGTCCATGTCGCCGATGTTCCCGTCGGCATAGCGACGGTCGCGGGTCACGCCCGGGCGATCGTCGACCAGCGCGAGGCGCTTGCCGACCAGCCTGTTGAACAGTGTCGACTTGCCCACATTGGGGCGGCCGACGATGGCGAGCTTCAGTGCCATGTCGGCCTTCTAGCGTGTTTTGCGGTCTTTGGTCAGCGAATGCTGATCAGTTCGCCGTCGTTGGTCAGGACGTAAAGCGCGCCGTTGTAGGCGGCCGGAGCGATATAGGCGGGCGCGCCGAGGTTCAGCGTGGCCGTCAGGGCGCCGGTCTTCGGATCGAAGGCCACGGCCTCGCCGTCCGAATTGACCAGGACCAGCCGGTTCGATGCCAGGATCGGACCCGACCATTCCGGTCGCACGGTGCGGTCGAAGAAGCCCAGGAATCCGCCTTCCTGACGCACGCGACCCTCGTTCAGGTCGCGCGTCCAGTAGACGGCGCCTGAGTCGCGGTTGATCAGGGTCAGTTCACCCGACTTGGACACGACATAGACGACGTCGCCGGCCGGCAGGGGCGCGTTGACGCCCGCGACCGGCAGGGTCCATTTGGGCTGGCCGGTGCGGATGTCCATTGCCTGCAGCACGCCAGAGTGGCTGACGGCATAGACGAAGCCGCGCGAAATCACCGGGCGACCGGCGATGTCGCGGATTTCCGACAGGGCGCTGGTGCGGCTGGTGCGCGACAGCACCTGGTTCCAGACCGGCTGGCCGTTGGTGGCGCGCAGGGCGACGACCTCACCGGAGGAGAAGGGCGCGATGACCGTGTCGCCGCTGACCGACGGGCTGGACGCGCGCATGACGCGGGCCGGCTCGACGATGCCGCGATAGGACCAGTCCTGCAGGCCGGTCGTGGTGTTGAAGGCGATAATCTGGTTGTCGACGTCGATGACATAGACCCGGCTGCCCGCGACCGTCGGCGCGCCGTGGATCGGCACATCGACCGGCTGCGTCCAGACCACGGCGCCTGTCGCGGCGTCCAGCGCCGTCATGGTGCGATAGCCGGACGCGACGAAGACCTTGCCGCCGCTGACGGCCACGCCGCCGCCGAACCCGCCGCTGAGCGATCCGCCGCCCTCGCTGACGAAGGGAATGGGCAGGCCGAATGCGGAGACGCCACCGGCCGCTTCACGTCCGGTCGGTTTCACATCGACCTTCCAGACCACCTCGCCCGAGGCGGCGTCCACGGCCGTGACTGTCGATTCGCCATCCATGACGAAGACCTTGCCGGCATCCGCCACGACCGGCGCCATGACCTGACGCGTGCGGGTCGAGCCGGAGCCGATGCGCCGGCGCCAGCCGATGGTGAACTGCGGCGCGGCGATCACATGCTCGATCGAGGCCTCGGCGTTTCCGCCCGGCATCGGCCAGGACGTCGCGGCCACGGGCCCCGGGAGGAAGAAGTCGCGACCGGCCAGCCCGGCCGCTGGAGCCAGTTGCTGATCGAAGGCCAGGATGGAGACGCGCTGTCCTTCGCTCGCCGTCGCCTGGGGCGATTTGTCCTCGCCCAGCCCGAACGGCAGGATGCGCCGCGCCGAGGCGCAGGACGCCAGAGAGGCGGCGAGCCCCAGGACGATGGCGGTCTTCAGCACGCGCGTCACGGTCGTCATCCGAACTCCGGTCGTCATCAGGCGGGTCTTCACGGTTGGGCAGCCTGGGCGGCCTGGACCTGCGCGGCCTGGGCGAGTTGGTCGGCCGTCGGGGCGGGAGGGGCCGGCGGCGTCACGGCCTGCGCCGCCACGATGGCCGGCAGGCCTGCGGCGACGCCGGTATCGATCATACCGATAGCGGCCTGCGCGCGTTGGCGCACCGAATCCGGCACGTCCTGGCCGAGCGTCAGCAGCACGAAGACCTCGCGGGCCTCGGCGGGCTTGTTGAACTGCAGGCGGGCCATGCCCAGGGCTTCCTGGGCGAAGGGCAGCATCGGCCGGCCCTCCTTGGTCAGGGGCTCCAGCTTCGCTTCCAGCGTTTCAAGGGTGGCGCCGTTGTCCATCATCAGCAGCGCCGACTTGTAGACGGCCGTATCGTGCAGGATCGGATCGCCCGAGGCCTTGGCGGCGTCGTCGAACAGCTGGATGGCGTCCGGAATGCGGTTGGCGGCGACGGCCAGGCCGGCGCGCTGTTGCAGGGCCAGAGCCTTGTAGGCGCCGTTGCCGGCCTTCTCGGCCTCGGCGAAGGCCGTCTCGGCCCCGGCGGAGTTGCCGGTCTGCAGGGACTCGAGGCCGCGCTGATAGGCGATCGAGCCCGCGTTCGCGCGGCTGGTCTGGAAGCTCTGCCAGCCCCACCACGCCAGGGCGGCGATGAGCGCGACGAGCAGGACGCCGCCCAGAATGGGAAGCCAGTTGCGCGCCAGGCGCTTGAGGCGTTCGGAGCGAATCTCCTCCTCGACCTCTTCGAAGACATCAGTCACTAGCGGAGCCGCCCCAAAAAACGCTGAAAAGCCAATCGGCGCGGACCCTAGAGGGTCGCCCTCGCCCTCGCAACGCCTCTTGAAGACAAGACGGGGGCTACGGCAGAGCCGGCTTTTTGGAGAAGTAGGTCTCGACTTCGGCAGGAAAACGGCGGGCCCTCACATCGGCAGCATAGGTTTCGACCGCGCGGCCGATCTCTCCGCGCAGATCGGCGTATTTCCGCACGAATTTCGGGGTCCAGTCGAACATCCCCAGCATGTCGGGCGTGACCAGCACCTGTCCGTCGCAGGCCGCCGAGGCGCCGATGCCGATGGTCGGCCTGGCGATCGCCTCGGTGATCTCGCGGGCCAGACCTTCCGCCACGCCCTCGATGACCACGGAGAAGGCCCCGGCGTCGGCCGTGTCATGAGCGGATTGCAGGATTCGCGCATGCTCCGCCGCTTCCCGACCCTTGGCCTTGAACGACCCGTCGATGTTGATCGACTGCGGCAGCAGGCCGACGTGACCCATCACCGGCACGCCGCGCTTCACCAGATATTCGATCGTGGCGGGCACTTCCGGGCCGCTCTCGACCTTCACCGCCTGGGCGCCGGTCTCCTTGAGGATGCGGACGGCGTTGGCGTAGGCCTGTTCGACCCCGGCCTCATAACTGCCGAACGGCATGTCGATGACCACCAGGGCCCGTTTCGAGCCCCGCATCACCGCCTGGCCGTGCAGGATCATCATCTCCAGGGTAACGCCGACCGTCGAGGTCATGCCGTGCACCGCCATGCCCAGGCTGTCGCCGACCAGAAGCACGTCGCAGTGAGGATCCATGATCGCTGCCGTCGGCGCATCATAGGCGGTCAGCATCACGATCGGTTCGCCGCCCTTGCGTGCGGTGATCTCCGGGACCGTGATCCGTTTCACGACTTCCTGTTTCTGACTCGACATGGATGCTCCGCTGATGGCGGCGGAGAGATAGGGGGTCGGGCCGGTTCCGTCGACCCGCCCCCTTCTCGGCATGCCCTCGATCAGACGTCTTGCGACAGCCTCACCACGCCCGCCGCCGCGATGGCGATCAGGGCGCCGGCGGCGATCCAGAACAACTGCATCCCGCCCATGGAGCCCAGGGTCAGGTCCGACAGGCCAAGCTGCGACAGGCCGGAGCCCACCGCGCCCTGGACGTTCAGGCTGGCGGCCTCCAACCCCTGTCCGATCACCCGGCCGGCCACGGGGGCCTGATCGTTCGACAGATGCAGGTTCAGGTTCATCGATTCCCTGACCGCGATAACCCCGCCGATCAGGCCGGCGACGGTCAGGGCCAGGGTGCGCACCCGACTGGACGAATGCAGTTTCGTCTCGACCTCGACCGCGAACAGGCTAGCGTCGGCCATCTGGGGCGAGCGCGCGAACAGCCGCTCGATCATCGGATCGAATTCATCAGCCGACATGGGTCGACCTCCCCGACTGTCCGACATCCGGCGAAAGCCGGGCGCGGAGTTTATCCAGACCACGTTTGACATGAGACTTCACCGTTCCAAGCGGCAGATTCATGGCCGTGGCGATCTCGGGATGAGACAGCCCCGCGCCATGGCACAGGGAGACGCAGAGACGTTCGGTTTCGTTCAACCCCTTCAACGCCTCGTCGAGGTCGACCAGCCCCGCCTGATCGCGTGCGGGAGCCGCATCGTCCTCGCCCGGTTCAACTTCCGCGACGTAGCGGGCGTCCCTCGCCTTGCGCTTCAGATAGAGGCGCGCGGCGATCCGCTTGACCCAGGCGGCGAAGGTGCCCTCGCCCCGGAACTCCGCGCATTTCTCGAACGCCTGCAGGAAGGCGTCCTGGGCGACGTCGTCGGCCTCGGCGACCTGCGCTCCCATGCGTCGCAGCAGGAACCGCACGGCCGAGCCGTGGCGGCGGACCAGTTCGCCGAACTCCCGCCGTCCACCCGCCGCCGCGAGGGCGGCGAGTTCGACGTCGTGGTGGTCCAAAAGGGCCTTGGGCATGACAGTTCCCCCCAACTTTCCTGGAGATGCCTGACCGCGCTCAGTCCTTGTTCTTGTTGAAGAAGCTCAGGACGATGAAGGCAAGGCCGATGGTGATCGGGATCGCCGCCAGGCCCAGCAGCCCGCCATCGAAGTTGGGGCCGTCGTTCCAGTCGTCACCAAAGCCACGCAGGTCGTTGATCAGGCTGAAGGCGGCCATGCCGATGCCGACGGCCAGCCAGATGATGCCCCGGCGGATGTCGCGGCTTCGCGACGGAATGTTCTTCGTCGCTTCCGTGCTCAGCGCGTCGATGACCTCCGGCGGCAGGGGCTGTCCCTTGTCGATGGCGGCGCGGACAGTCGCCTGCATCTCGCGGCGTTCACGGCTCTTGAAATAGGTCGGGCCGACGATGATGGCAGTGATGGAGCCGAAGACGGCGAAGATGGCGAAGATCGGAATGAAGTCTTCCATGGGATATCCCCTCTTTCGATGATGGGCCGGAGCCTGATGCCCGAACCTTCCGATCACAAGAGGCGCCGGCGACGCCCAACGGATGCGATCAGCGACGTGAAATCTTCGTAAGGTGACGCCTGACCCATTCTGACGCGCTCCGTCCGGAGATGGCGGACCGCCGGCGAACACCGTACCGTCTCTTCAAGATCAATCAGATCGCAGGATACTTCGTATGCTTCGTCGCCCTCAGCTTCTGACCTTCGTCTTCTGTGCAGCCCTCGCGGCCGCCTGTTCTCCGAGGACCGAAGCAACGGCTGAGACCGAGACGGCCGAGCCGCAGGCCCTGACCGCCGCACACGTCGCCGACCTGATCGCAGCCGACGGAGCGGCCCACACAGTCGCCGTACTCACCAGTCCTGCGGACCCTACCGGCATTCAGAAGGTGTTCGACGGCATGGCCACTGGCGACCCGGCATGGTTGGCGCTCGTTCCCGCGATCGCCCCCGAGACCGACGGCGAATATGCGGAGGGCCTCAACTACGCTCTCAGCCAGGCCCTGGTTCACAACGCTGCAGGCGTCCTCGCCCTGATCCCCGAGCATGGCAGCTACTATTTCGTCTGCGCCGACGCTGACCACGAGACGGCGCGCCCGCTCGTCGCCGCAATCACCGAACGATCTCTCCGGGCGTCACGCGACCTCTGCCTCAAGTATATGGACGCCGACGAGCAGGAGCTTGAGGCGCTCGAAGCCGCCTAGGTGGTGTGGACAAAGTGTCTGATCCACAGTCGGATGGATGCGACGACGACGAAGCCGAGGAAGCTGTCGGCGGTCTTGTCGTATCGGGTAGCCAGTCGTCGGCTGTGTTTGAG
>NZ_JAFCVJ010000028.1:0-31301 GCF_049896985.1 Brevundimonas sp. SL161
CTCAAACACAGCCGACGACTGGCTACCCGATACGACAAGACCGCCGACAGCTTCCTCGGCTTCGTCGTCGTCGCATCCATCCGACTGTGGATCAGACACTTTGTCCACACCACCTAGGAAGCGAAATGAGCGATTACTCGCCGACCTTGAAGTGCGCCGACCTGCACAGCGGGGTTGACGATACCGCTTCACGTGTGAGGCTGGCCTAACCGGCGCTGTCCTGTGACTATTTCAAGAGCCTGGTTTCGGTAAGGGTGGCGACGTTGGGTGGCATTCCTACCCCCGGCAAAGCCGTCTTCGGCGACCAGAAATTCCTCGCTGCAAGGCGACCGTCCGCTCCCGATTCCGACCTGCGGGCCCCCTTAGGCCGTCTCTGCCGATACCGCGAGCCAGCCGATGACCAGTTTCGTTTCGTCGCGGATCACGATCTTAAACTGTTCGCCCGCCCATATGTGGGCGACTCGGACTAGGGATAGTTCAGAGGCTATTTCTGCGGCCATAACTTTGGCAGCTTGGTCGTCGGCGAGGATTTCGCCTTCGTCATCAGTGACCTGTTCGCGGTCTAACGTATCGAAGTAATATCGGGGCATTTTCCAACAATCGTCGAAGCTCAAAACTGTTCCTAAGTCTGCCGCCCGACAGAAGCTCATGAACGGCGTCGCCGCGTTCGCGAAACGCATTGTGAGCAGTCATCGCGACGGCGTGAGCAGGGTCCGGAATGTCGGCTTTTGGGCGACGGGTATAAGACCGCTACCGTGTCAATCGGCGTCTGAAAGGCCCATTTCGACGCCGATCGACGGCCCCTAGGCATGGCGTTGCGACCTCAGCCGCTGCTTGCACTAGCCGTTCGGCGCAACGTCGCCTTGGGGTCGAATTGCGACCTGGGCCCTTGGGCAAAAGGCGGACCTAGTTCGCCGACACAGCAGCGGACTTGGCCAAAATCAGCTTCGGTGACCGGACATGGAGCAGCGGCGACCGGAGGCCAAAAGACGTATTCGTCCGCGCGAGGTCTCAGTTTCCCGACCGACCTGGAACGGGGGCTGGATCGGTCGGCCGGGAAACAAGCCTAGGCTCTCGCTCGAGCTCAGCCATAGCGCAGCCGGGTATCCGTTGCTCCCCGTCCATCCAATGAAACTTGTCTTCTGCCAGGCCTGAGAGCTGGAAAGCCGAGCGTTTATCCCGCACCGTCATCACCGACGGCTCCTATGGGTCGGAAACGGTCAAAGACATCCGAGCCGAAAGCGGACAGGCTTTGAGAAAACAGCGCTAGGGAGGCGGATAGCCGTCAATCAGAGGTGACTGATCGGTTCAGACGCTCGTTGAGGCGCTTTCCCGCTCGAAAAGTTGTGCTCGTGGTGGCTGGCGCGGTGACCGCCTCCCCCGACCGTGGGCTCCTAGCCGCTCGCTCAGCAAGGACACGAGGCGTGAATATCCCAAAGCCTCGCAGTTCGATCCGCCTACCTTGACCTAGGGCGGTTTCGATGTTGCCCAAGATCGTCTCAACTACGCGCCGCGCCCCCTCCATGCCTAGATGCGGATATTCGGCGGCGAGACGGCCCATAAGCTGTGTTTTTCTCATCCACCCTTTAAAGCGGGACAGGGGCAATCTGCCAACGTTGTTTCCGAAGCGGACTTCCTACTGCACATTACCATGCCTAAGCGAGCACCCGTCTCGGGGCCGCCAAGACCATCGCCATCGCCCTGCGAATATGTTCACCGTCGTAGGGCTTTCTGACGATGGGCACCACTGCTTGACCGTCGGCGAAGCGCACATCGTCTCCGTAGCCAGAGGCGAATATGAAGGGCACGCCTCGCGCAGAAAGCCGCGCTGCGAGCTCCAGGCTCGTGTCCAGGCCGATGTTGATGTCGAGCATCGCTAGATCGATAGGTTCACGCGCAAAGATGGCGTCGGCCTCACGCAGGGTGGAGGCGGCCCAGACGGTTTTTGCTCCAAGATCGAAGAGGGTGTCCTCCGCTTCAAGGGCCACGATCATGTTGTCTTCGAGCAGCAGAACCGTTCTCCCAGCGAGAAGGGCCTCTCCGCCGGTCTGCGAGGCCACAATGACCTCTTCCGCCGGGGCTGGACCCGGAATGCTGTCCGACGACGCGAGGTATTCCCGTGGAATCACGAAGTCGGCTTCGAATCCCATCCGGAGATAGCGCACCTCAGCCTGACCCTGAAGGTTGAACGGCACCGTGCGCTCAATAATTACCGATCCAAAGCCTCGCCGCGTCGGAGCCACGACGATCGGCCCTCCGGTCTCCCGCCAGGCGATGTGCAGATCGCCCTCAGGTTCCAGATTCAGGTCCACCTTGACGTCGCCGCCGTCGGACAGGGCCCCGTATTTGCAGGAGTTGGTCACCAGCTCGTGGACGACCAGCGCCAAGGTCGAATAGGCCTGAGGCTGAAGTGCGATCGCAGGGCCCCGGACGATGAACCGCTCCGTCTTGTTCGGCACATAGGCGGTGACCTCATCACCGAACAGCGCCGTTAGTAGGGCCGGGCCCCAGTTGTGACGCGTGATCTGATCGTGCGCTCGCGCCAGGGCCTGAACCCGGCCGCCCAACGACTGAACATAGTCGGCGGTCTCGAGCCCCTCCGCCTGGGTCTGATTGATCAGGCCCCGGATTAGGGCGAGGATGTTGCGGACGCGGTGGTTCAACTCTGCGATCACAAGTTCCTGCTGCTCCAAGGTGCGCTTGCTCTCGCTCCCGACCTGCTCGGAAAAGCGCACGATGACTTCGATCAAGGCCGAGCGAACGCTTTCGGCGATGCGAACCTCGCTCTTGGTGAAGGGGTTCGCCCGGCCTTTCACCTGCTCGACGAAGGCGGCAAAACTCTTGCGCGGCGACATACGCAGAGCGCCGTCCTCTTCGACTATGGCCTTGGCCGGATCGCCGCCCCACTCGATCTGATGCAGCCGCTCGCGGCGGAACATCAGGATGTAGTCCCGTGGAGAGCGGGAGATCGGAATGGCGAGCATGCCGGCGGCGTCCGAAGGCGCGATCCCGATCGGGCCGATCCCATCAAGGCAGTCGGTGTGGAAAATGCGGTTAGGTGAGCCCGCGTCGAGGAAGCGCGCTAGTTCCCGGACCTGGTCGTAGGTCGGCGTGGACCCGCTGGAGGTGAGCCGTCCGTTCGAGCAAACCGTCACACCGTCGCTGTCGATAATCTCGCGCGTGACCTCTTGCAGCCAGTGGGCGTCTGAGAGCTTTGAACTGTCTCCAGCGATGGTGGTGATCATCTGGTCGGCCAGGTCGCGTGCCGTCTGGTCGGTGACCGAGGTCGCCTCCCGCAATCGATTTTCCAGCATCAGCGAATACATCTGGCCGAAAAGTTCAGTCGCGCTCCGCAGAACGAAGCCTGGCAAACGCGCTGCGTCGTGGTGACACGAGATGAGGCCCCAAAAACGCCCGGCGACGATGATCGAGATCGACATCGACGCCCCCACGCCCATGTTGTGCAGATATTCGATGTGGACCGGCGAAACGGCGCGGGTGAAGGCCAGCGTAAGGTCCAGCGGTTCTTTTGCCGCGCGCGGCAGGAGATCCACAGCGGCGGCCGCCACGTCGGGGATGATGCGAAAGGCGTTGCGCAGGTAGAGGGCGCGCGCTTGGACCGGGATGTCGGACGCAGGGAAATGCAGCCCGAGAAAGGGCGTCATTCCGGCCCTGAGCGCTTCGGCGATCACTTCGCCCACACCTTCGCCATCGAAGCGATAGATCATCACCCGATCAAAGCCCGTGATGGCCCGAACCTGGCGGGCCGCGTCGCGATGGAATGCTTCGATCGTCGTCTGCGAACTCAGGCGGCCGGACATGGAGCGGACCAGGGAGGCCGCATTCAGCTGGGTCTCCGCACCCGAAGGTTCCCCCTCGATGACCAGCAGGTCGCCCGCATAGTGGATCGCGACGTCGAATAGACAGCCATCGCTTGTCAGCCTGAGATCGTAGAGGCGCTCGCTGCCCGTCGCCGGATGCAGCATCGTCAGCCGATTGCGGATGTCGTGGAGTGCGTTCTTCGTCAGAAGGGCCGAAGCTGGAATGCCGATGGCGTCGGCGGCGGCTACACCGACGAACTGTTCCAGATTGGCGGACGCTCGCACGATGATCCAGTCTTCCGTCAGGGCGATCAGAAACCCGAACCCCTGTATGCGCTCCAACCGGGTGATGGGCTCGCGGTCGCAGATGCTCAGATCAGGGGGCGGGTTCGTCATGCCTGGCAGGTCTGCAATGGGCCGAACGCCTCGAAAGCGCGTTGTGCGGCGTGCACGATCTTGCCCTGAACGGCCTCGCCTCCTTCAGCCGCATAGGCCTCAAGCTCACTTAGAAAATCGCGCCAGACCAGGCTCGGAGTGAAATCCACATACTGCGTGGGCAGTCCCAGGCCGATGCGGGCACGCAGCACCCGAGTCCCCATTCGTGATCCCCGGAGAACATACGAAACGCCGAAGCCGTCGAGGCGCTCGGGGCTGGTGGTGACCTCTGCGTGTTCAAACCCGAGAATGCGCAGGTCCGCCCGGACGCGGTCCGCCATAGCTTGAATGTCCGAATGGTCCTCGCCGCGAACTTGCGACCGGAGAACCGCGAGGGCGTGGTCATGGCGCGCCAGGAACTGGCCGTATGCCTCGGAGCCTCGGAGGTCGAACAGCGACATCTCATCGTCGACGACGTCGTGAGCGCTTCTGGTCTCAGACCGAATGCGCTGGCGGAAGTTCTCGCCACCGGCGTCAATCACAATCGGGCCTGCGAGACCCATAAATGCTGGCTTGGCGTCGCAAGGGGCGTTGAGGTCGGTGACGACCATCGACGGCGGCATGCTGTGGGTGTCTTCCCCGCGCCGGTGCAGCGCGCTTGGGCCAGCCGTAGGCCAAACAATAGTTTATCCCAAGGCGATTCGTATGTGCCTGTAAAACGACTCTTTCATTCCGAACGCTTCCTGGAACGCTAGAAGGGCCACCTCCGCTTTCGATTCGATCGCCCACGTCCGCTTTCCACGGTGGGCTCAACCGGTGAACGCAACACGCTACCTTTCCTTGGGAGATGGAGCGTGGGTCATGAAGCAGCGGCGGCGGATCTACTATTCGACGGCTCAGCGGGCTGAGATTTGGGATCGCTGGAAGGCCGGCGAGTCGATGAGTTCGATCGGACGACGGTTCGATCGGTAGTCCTCGTCGGTGTTCTCGGTGCTTTCGCCGACGGGCGGTATCCGGCCGCCGGACCGCAAGCGGGCGGATCTGGCGCTCAGTCTGGGCGAGCGCGAGGAGATATCGCGAGGGCTCAGCACACGTTGCTCGATGCGCTGGATCGCCCGGTCGCTGGGTCGATCACCATCGACGATCAGCCGTGAGGTCCATCGCAACGGCGGGCCTGAGCGGTATCGGGCGACACGGTTTGATCAGGCGGCGTGGGACCGGGCACGGCGCCCCAAACGCTGCAAGCTGGCTTGCCGACCCGATCTGGCCCGGACAGTATCGGCCAAGCTGCGGCGGAACTGGTCGCCCGAGCAGATCGCCGGCTGGCTCAAGCGCACCTGGCCCGGGGAGCCGCACAATCAGGTGTCGCACGAAACCATCTATCGCAGCCTGTTCATCCAGACCCGAGGGGTGCTGAAGAAGGAACTTCTGGATCACCTCAGAGCCCGGCGGACCATCCGGCGTTCCCGGCATGCGAGCCTGAAGCGTCAAGGCCTCGGCCAGATCAAAGACGCCGTCTCCATCAGCGAACGGCCCGCCTGCGTCGAGGACCGCGCTGTCCCCGGCCATTGGGAAGGCGATCTGGTCAGTGGTTCGCGCAACAGCTACGTCGCCTCCCTGGTCGAGCGTCGCTCGCGCTACCTCATGCTGGTCAGGCTGCGACACTGGCCAACGACATATGGGCGATGGACTTCCTGCACGACCAGTTGTTCGACGGGCGCAAGATCCGCATCCTGGCGGTCATCGACCTGTTCAGTCGGTTCTCCCCGGCGCTTGATCCCCGCTTCTCCTACTGCGCCGGACGTCGTCGAAACGCTGGATCGGGCGGCTGCGGTCACCGGCTATCCTCGAACGATCCGGGTCGACAATGGGCCCGAGTTCGTCTCACGGGACCTGGATCTATGGGCGTTCCAGAATGGCGTCACCCTGGACTTCAGCCGGCCGGGCAAGCGGACAGACAACGCCTTCGCCGAGTCGTGCAGCGGCAAGGCCCGGGCCGAATGCCTGAACACGGCTTGGTTCCTGTCCCTCGACGACGCCCGGCGAAAATGCGAGGCTTGGCTTAGAGAATACAACGAAGAACGGCCCCACAGCTCGATCGGCGACAAGTGCCCGATCGAGCTCATGAACGGCGCCGGGCCACATGGCCCGTCCGGCGCCCAACCACCGAGACGTTCCGGCTCAGCCCGGTCCAACATCGGGGTCAAGGTCACGATCAACATCCACGATGAGACAAAAGCCCAGCATGATTATTCGACCTACGTCCGAGACTGACTTTCCCGCTATCCAAGCGCTACACCGTCACGTGGGCTGGCCCGAACGGTCCCTGGCCGGCTGGCGATGGCTGCACGACAACCCGGCGCGCGTCGGGACCGATACGCCCGCGGGATGGGTCATCGACGGCCCTGATGGTCGACCGGCCGCCCATGTCGGCAATCTGGTCCAACGGTTCTGGCTCGGCGACCAGCCGCTGCGCGGAGCGACGGGTTTCTCGATCATCGTGACCCCGGTGGTCCGCGGGGCCAGCCAGAAGTTCCTTCGCACCTTCATCCGCCAGCGGGCCTTTCGCCGTTTTAGCCGCCGACGACCGCTAACGCCCCGTCGGGCAACGGTCGCTGCAGCGCCTTCGCTTCGTTCCAGAGCGCGCGCATCCAGACGTCGCGCTCCTCCTCCGTCGTCAGCATAACTGGCATGGCCTTGGGGTATGGATCGGCGTCGCAGTTGGAGCCCATCGAACGAGCCTTAAGTGTGTGCATCGGCTTTCACCGCAGGACCCTACTGAAATCGAACTAACTCATCGAACTAACTCACTTTTGGGGACGATGCGGGGTCCCGAGAACGCCGATTAACTTGCGCGCAAACGTGCCTTTCTTGTGCTAGTTCAGCCACTTAAGGCTCGTTCGACGGGCTCAAACTGCGACGCCGATCCACAGGCTGAAACGGCGCAAACGGTGTTCTGCCCCCGAAATCGCGCCTTAGCGAGATCAATCGCGCAGCGTTTCGCAACGGTGCCCAGTTGGCCCACAAAGAACGATCACGACAGGCTCGCGGACTTTTTCAACAGCGCCGGTGGACAACGGACATCGGTTCGGCCGACTTCCAAAGCCTGACGCTTGGCCGGTCCTAGGCTGTAGGACCCCCTCGGCCCGGTCTGCTGCGGTCATCGAATAGTGCGGGCGTCGAAGAACGGTTTCAGGTGCCGCTCGTACCGACGCCACGCCTCGGCCGAGGTGGTATAGATGGGCCTGCGCACCTGGGCAAAGCTGGCGGTCGTCACGGCCCGGTCGGTCTGGTGGAACGCGTCGAGGCCCGGCTCGTGCGGCAGGCCGGCGTGGTCGATGATGCGGGCGATCCACGGTCCCGGATCACGCGTCAGCGCCTCGTAGGGGACAGTCAGGATCGCATCGCCTATCACCTCGCTCCAGTGCGCGTGCAAGCGGTCCTCGTCGTCGAAATATCGGGCGATCCGCTCCAGCGACCAGCTCCAGTCTACGCCCTGGGCGAACCAGGTCCGGAACGCCGACCAGGCCGTGGCCCCCGGCTCGCGCCTGAGCCAGATGAAACGCGCCCGGGGCAGGACGCGGTGGATGAGCCCCAGATAGCGACTGTGATTCAGGGTCTTGTCGACCACCCGTCCTTCCGGCCCGAAACGGTCGCCTAGCATACGCAGATAGGCCCGGCCGATGGCAGCGAACCCGTCGGGGCGAGCTGTAGCGAAGGCGTTGATCGCGGCGGGCGAGAACCCGCCGATGGGCATGGCGGCCGCACGGAACAGATTGAGCTCGCCTCCACCGGCCACCCCACTGTGATTGACCAGGATTTGTTCCACCAGCGTCGTGCCTGACCGGGGCAAGCCGAGGACGAAAATCGGCCGATCGCTGTCGATGCCCGCGGGCCAGCGCGTCAGGTCTTCGCTCGCGGAACCGGCGATGACCGCATCGACGAAGGCCGCAGAACCGGCGAGCTCGTCCGGGCGGGTCGCCGAGACCAGAGCGGCACCACGGGCATAGGCGTCGAAGGCGGCATCGATCGCCCCTAGGTCGTCTCGGGCCTTGGCCACGGCATAGTAGAGCACTGCCTGAGCCTCGGGCAGGGCGCTGCCGGCAGGGGGACAGCGTTCCAGCAGATCCGTCATGGCGTTCAGGTCGTCGTCTTCTTCCGCCTCGAACGTCCGGGCCCCGGCGAGCGCCAGCCAGCTGGGGGCCACGGCAAAGGGATCCGGCGAGGCGGCAATGGCGCGCCGGAAGTCGACGATCGCTCCTTCTGCATCGCCAAGCGTGGCCCGGCAACTGCCGAGAAAATGCCAGGCGGCCGGCTGGTTCGGGTGATCGGCCACGATGGCTAGGCCGAGATCGCGGGCCTCGGCACCGTCCCCATACTGGGCCACCATCGCCGCATGGTTCAGGCGAGCCGGCAGGTCGAGACGGTCCAGATTGGCAAGGTACCCAGCGGCCGCGATGGCCGTCGAGGTCCCGCCCAGGGTGAGAGCCAGCCGTGAGACGGGACCCCAGCTCGGGCCCAGCGGAGGGGCGTCCTCGACCAGCCGCGTCAATATCGCAGCCGCGCCGTCACCGTCGCCGGCCCTGGCGGCCATGAGCGCCGCCTCGATCCGCGCCCGCGGAGGCCGGTCATCCTTTGGGGTCATGGCTAGCGGGTAACAGTCGTTTCAGGGGCTCGCAAGGTCGTCCCGGTCGAGGCGAAGGGCGGCGGACCCGAAAATCCGCCGCCCCCTTTCATCGCATCAGCTCGTTCGAACCTAGAACGTCAGGTCGAAGCCCAGACGCACGAAGCGCGGTTGCTGGTAGCTGATCGCTTTCAGGTAGTTCGGGTCTGGCGTCAGTGCGCTGTCTTCACCGAACTCGTTGAGGTCGGTCTCGCCCTGCAAGTTCAAGACGTTGAAGATGTCGGCCCGCAGGACGAGATCGCCCGGGATGGCCGATTCCGGCACCGTGTAGCGAAGCGACAGATCGAACTGCTGGATCCAATCGCTGGTCCTCGCCGTGCCGCGCGGAACTGATAAACCCTGACAGAAGTTGGACGCCGCTCCATAGGCTTGAGCGAACACATCCGTCGGGTGGACGCCGAAGCAGCCGAACTTGCGCCCCGAGTTGATCGACAGGTTGCCGCCAACGAGCAAGTTGTCGGTCAGCTGGTACGAACCGAACAGCTTGATCGAATGCAGGCGGTGGTTCGGAAGCAGCCCTTCCGCGCCGTCCGTCAGACCCGGCTGGTCGAAGTCCTGAGTGATGCCCGCATCGGTCTGGCCGTTGTCGGACTTCACATAGCCTTCGGTGTTGCCTTCGCTTTTGGAGATCGTCCAGGAACCTTGCAGCGCCCAGATGCCGTCGAAGGCGCGTTCGAAGGTCAGGGCCAGCGAGGTGTATTCACGCTTGGCTTCCGGATAGTTCAGGTCTGCGGCCGAGAAGTTGACCGTGCGGCGGGTCGTTTCACCTGGCAGGGGGTCTAGGAGCAGGATCTCTGAAGCCGCGCCGGGGTTGACCAGCACGTACTGGTGGAAACCGGTGTAGATGTTACCGCAACCAACGATCCGTTCGCGATTGCAAAGCGCCAAAACGGCGGCGTCGATCGCCACGTCTTCGGCGTTGCGGATAAGGTCGCGGTAGGTGAACTCGGCACCCACCGTCCAAAGATCGCCAAGACGACGTTCGTAACCCAGACGCCACTCGTCGAGCGCTGTCGATTCCAGGTTTTTGGCTGCGAAAGACGAGCTGTCCTTGACCGTGCCGTCGCCCGTGACACGGCAACCCAGTGAGCCGACCGGAGCCGGGCCACCAGCTCCGGCGGGGCAAGCGACCGCGCCTCTCCAATTCACGATCTGGGCTCCCAGTTGCAGCGGGATACCGTCGGCGCTGTAGGGACGCTGCGCGAGGATAGCGGCGCCGTCCGCGTTCTCGGTGTTTCCCGTGAACGTACCCGGCGCGACTGGGGTATAGCCGTTCAACAGGTAGAACTGGCTGAAGAACAGTTCGTTGGCCGCACCCCGGAAGGCGGTGTTGGACGCGACCGGCAGATAGTAGCGGCCGTAGGAGCCATAGACGCGACTGCGGTTGTCGTTGCCCGGATCGAAGGTGAAGCCGAGGCGCGGACCGAGCTCTCCGTCGAAGCCGATGAACTCTTCGCCGGCCGCATTGTTGAGCGCGAACTTGTCCAGACGCACACCGAGGCTGAGCGTCAGTTGTTCGGTCGCATCCCAGGAATCCTGGATGTAGAAAGCTTCGTTCTCGCCGGTGAAGCTGCCACCCGAGCGGAATGTCGAGAACTCGACGTATTCCTGACCGGGACGCAGGTTGCCGCCGATGGCCTGAAGCGTGCCGGGAACGGCGCGACGATAAACCAGGTTGGCACCGAACTGGCCGGTGCGGAACGCCGATTTGTCCAGCTCGGTCTCTTCCAGCTCATAGCCGGCGCGGACGTGGTGATCGCCGAAGAAGGAGAAGTAGAAGTCAGCGTCTGCGCGGTAGAAGGTCCGGCTGGTTTGGGCGACGTTGACGGTCGCTGCGGGCTGGTTGGGGCTGGCCCGGAACAAAGGCCGCGGGTTGGTCCTGCGACCCGCGGCGCGTGCATCCTGGACGAACGGAATGTCAGTGCGTGCGGGGATGCCGTTGTCGCGGTCCTCGTTACGGCCGTAAGCGGCCGACAGGGTGAACCAGTCGGTAAACTGGCCTGTGTAGCGCAGCACATAGCTTTCGCCGCCGAGCTCATTGATCGTCGGCAGCTCGGGATAGGTGCCGGCCGCGTCCGTCGCCGGGTCGAAGGAGGTGGTGAAGTTCTCCGTCTCGCGGGTGGTGTCGAAATAGGTCAGCTCGACGCGGTGGTCGTCGGTAATGTAACCATCGACCTTGACGCCGTAGAACGGGTCGTCCTGCCGCTGGAGCGTCGCGGTGCGCCCCGTGATGCTGGCGTCGAAGTTCTCCGTTTCCTGGAACTGGGCCAGACCGAAGATGAACAGTCGATCGCGGATGATCGGCCCGCCGGCTTCGACGGTGAAGGAATAGTTGTCACGTTCGTCGAGCTCGTTCCGGGCCTGGTAAGTGTCGCGCGACTGGGTCCGCAGGGAGTCGGGCGAATAGTTGCCGCGCAGGGCGAAGGTGAAGTCGTTCGAACCGGACTTGGTCACCGCGTTGACGATACCGCCGGTGGCGCGCCCAAACTCGGCCGGATAGCCGCCAGTCTTGACCTCGACCGAACGATAAAAGTCGAACGGCACCGTCGAGGCACCGATATAGTTGTCGAAGTTGGTGATGTTCAGGCCGTTCACATAGAACGCGTTCTCGGCCACCGAAGACCCGCCGATTGCCGGCAGGTTGCCGAAGGTCGAATCGCCCTGGATAGTCGACGGTGCCAGCAGCACCACCGAGGTGATGTCGCGTCCCAGCGGCACGGTCTTGACCAGCTCTTCGAGGTTGACCACCAGGCCGGCGGTCGTCTCGTTGAAGGCCAGGGTCTGGCGCGCGGCGGTCACCACGATGTCGTCAAGGTTGGTCGCGCCATCAGCGCTCTCGGCATTCAGGCTGAACTCATAGCCGGACGCGCCACCCAGGCCGACGGCGGCGGACTGGGAGATCGGCGCGTAGCCGGGCGACGTGATCGTCACGGTGTAGGCGCCGATCGGGATCAGGGGCACGCGGAAACGGCCGGCCGTATCCGTGGTCAGCGACCGCGTCACGCCCTGTTCGTTGGAACGCACCGAGACGGCCGCCCCAGAGACGGGGCTGCCCGAGGCATCGCGAACAACGCCTTCAAGGGAGCCGGAGCTGAAGTCCTGGGCCACGGCCGTCGTCGGCATGGCTACGACAGCGGCCACCGGAACAGCGGCCATGGCGATTAGGGCAACGCCGCCCATCATTGTGGTGGTGAGCATTCGCTGGCGAATGGGCTGCTTCCTCAAAATCGTACTCCCGAACATTGGCCAAGCTTCAAGCTTCACCGTGGATGGATTCGCGACTGCCTGAGCCACGCGCGTCCGAGGACGCTACCCTCGGTCAACTTCGGACCGCCAATGAAATTACGAGTTTTTAATGGTTTTGTCTGGAGACCGTCGTATTTAGGTCGCAGTTTAAACAAACAGTCGTCATCGAACGTAGAAATGTAATAGCGATGACATATTACAAGCAGCTCGAATAAGGTGCCTGGATGTCAGGCGCTGTCGGGATTGTTGATCGGCGTCGAAATCGGGCCCCATCGAGACGCAGCCTAGTTAGTTGAACTCGCTATACAACAATACGTTGGCACGTGTGCTGACAGGCTTCTGTCGAAGCCCACGTCTCGCCCCGAAATATCAAGCTCATTCAATGTATTGTTTCATATCCGGTGAAGTCCCGTTTTCAACGCCGATCAACAGCCCAGGTCGCCATCCGACCCGTTGCAGACATTGAATAGGTCCGGTGACGGGCCATAAAAAAAGCACCCGGCCTTTCGACCGGGTGCTCCTTCCGTGAGTTCAGGTTAGTCTATGGGCAGCAGGGCATCATGCCGCCGCAGCAGGCTGCGATGGCATCGCAGCAAGAAGCCACAGCACTGATGACGATATCGGGCGAAGCCGCGAAGGCGGCGGTCCCGGAAGCCAGAAGCAGGAGACCTGCAATCGTCAAAGTTCTTTTCATAGTGAAATCCGTTTCGATAATTTGGAAAAAAGCTTTTGGATCGATCTGCGAAATTCATCGGGGTGGCGGGTCTTCTGCTTCAACCATGAGCGACCTCAGCGACGTATTACGGACCCGATAGTTTGCTCTGGAGGCGGGTTCAGGCCGAGCGAGCATAGGCAACTGGATGAGAAGTGCATGACACAAGACGGCACAATCTGTTGAACAGATTGGCTTGTCGGGCTCGCATGGCATTGCCGATGACATCACCATGCTTGGTGCCTCACTCGCGAGAGTGCTCGACGCCAGCGTGACCGTCGCCACGAACAGCATCGAAGAGAGCGCAAACGTCGCACTGATCAAGGCCAAAAGGCTACGCCGGAAACGAGTCATAGGGCCTGTATTCGTGGGAGAGGCTGGACGTTAGCTCCAATCCTCTTTCGCTCAAATCTCCCGGCAGGTTACATCGTGATGCCCGTGATGTCCGCTTTCCACCGATACTTTTGAAGCAGTCCGCAAGCCTCACGTGATCGGGCTTTTTTACCCGATCTGGCACCGTTACGAAAAACTAAGTGATTGATTTCGCAAGAGCGGGATGTGGATCGGCGTGGAAAAGGGACCCCGTTAGCGGGGTGATCGGCGTCGAATAAGGCCCCCTCATTCCTGATGTCTAACGATGGCTGCTTGGCGGATGTCAGGCGGCGAGTTCGGGATGTTGGTGTTGGAGACGGTGTTGAGGATCCGGCGCGAGTTTGCGTCCGGGAAGGCGATCAAGGCGATCGCGCGGGACCTTCGACTGTCGCGCAAGGTGGTGCGCAAGGCGATCCGGGAGCCGGATGCGGAGTTCGCCTATCGACGGGCGGTGCAGCCGTTGCCGAGGCTGGGGCCGTTCCAGGCCAGACTTGATGAGCTGCTGGAAGAGGACGAGGCGCGACCGCGGCGCGAGAAGCTGCGGATGACATCCGCCTCTGGCCGACTGCGACCGCTCCCTACGCCCCAAGCCCCGCAATCGGTGCGTCCGTCACTGCCATCCTGGACCTCACAAGGGGGTCCCTTTTGGACGCCGATTGACAAGAGCGGGATTTGGCGGCCAGCACGCGGTTTGCGTCGTTTCAACGGTCACCGGACTTTTTCAACAGTATCCACCCGTTGCCGCCATCCGGCGCCTGGGTGCTTGCTGGTCTGGGAACGCCTAAAGAGCCAACCGCGTAGCCTTGAGGCGAAGCGTCACGATGGCTCCTTCGCTGGGCCAGTCATACGCTATCGAGCCGCCGAACTGGTGGGTCATTATGCGGTTCAAGAGCTTGCTCCCGAAGCCGCTCGTGGACGTTGGGGCGACGCATGGAGGCCCGCCCCGTTCGGTCCAAACGATGACCGCCTCATCCTCATCGATCTGGCAGGCCACATCGAGAAGTCCAGTCGGCACCGAAAGCGCACCGTATTTGACAGAATTGGTCGCCAGTTCATGCAGCACCAACGCCAGGTTGGTCGCCGAGACTTCCCCAATTCCCATTCTGGGCACGGCAACCCGAACGCGCCCGCTGAACGCCCCCAGATCATCGTAGGGCGTCAGCAGGACCGAGAGCAGATCACCGAGAAGAGCTGCGTTCTCCGTCTGGCCCGGGACAGGTCGAACGAGATCATGCGCGCGTCCCAACGCGGCGAGCCGGTGCGTGAGATCGCTGACCATCTCTTCCTTGGTCTCGGTCGACCGCGACGTCATTGTCGTGAGCGCCCCGGCGATCGTGATGAGGTTCTTGACCCGATGGCTCATCTCGCCCGCCAACAACTCGTTGGCTTCCTCGGCCTGTTTACGGCCAGTGACGTCCAGAAAAATCCCGAACATTACCCGATTGAGAATGCCCTCATCATCGCCGCGTCCCCGAGCAGACACCCAGCGGACCTCCTCCTTGATCAGGATGCGGAAATCGATCTCGTAAGGGCCTACGATGCCCCGCGTCGCATTGAAGCCGGCTCTGACCCTATCCCGGTCAGCCGGATGGATGTGGGCGGACAGGTCTTCAAAGGTGACTTCGGTGGTCGTGGGCACGGCCCAAAGATCGTATCCTGACTGATCCATCGTAAGGCGATCCGTATCGACGTTCCACGACCAGAGGGCGACGCCAGCGGCTTCCACCCCCAGACGCAGGTGTTGATCATCCCACACCGGCCGGTCCGGAGCGTTCGCTGACTGCATCGTTTTCATGGATAGGTGCTCGCCCATAGCTGATGCGCCAGGCTAGAATCTAAACCGTAGTCGACGACCATCCGTTCCCGCAACTCGCCGATACGACAAATCCTGCGGCCAGCGAGAGCGCCCTGATGAACTTATGATCGCTCCCAGCTAAGGTTGTTGGTCAGCGTTGAAGGCGGGACCCCACTTTTGATATAAAATAACATATTGAATAAGCTTAATATTTCGAGGCGAGACCGGCTGCCTCTCGATGGGTCCGATTTCGACGCCAATCCACACCCAGACGAGCACCATGCTGGCCAGACGGGTCAGGCTAGCGCCAACTGGCACCCGCGAGGTTCGTGCGTCGAACATCCACAACGGGTCGGTAGCGGCTATCGAAGTCACGGCGGAAAGCCGACACGCCCGATGCCCTTGAGGGGTGGGAAGCTGACTTCCGCTGCCGAACCCATCAAGCTTCGGCTAGCGCCACTTCCGGACTTTCCCAACTTACCCAGAAGGCGACATTCAATCACCAAATCTACTCGAAACGTGCCGAGCAACCCGGACCGCTCATTGCCGGACGTTATCGCATGAGACGGGCAGCATCATGAGCCGTTCGGCATCCACCACCACACCGACCGCAGCCCCTACTGGAGGCGCTTGGCCTGTGAGATGTAGCGACAGCGTTTCGGAGCCGGTCCTTGCCCTGACGACGTTGAAGCCCCCGGCAAAGCTGACCGACACCACGCGGGCTCTTATACCATCCTGCGGTCCGGTCAGTTTGAGATCTGTCGGTCGGATTGCCATCCATGCCGACCCATCGGGCGCGCTGAATGCCTTCCGGCCCAGAACGGACGTTGCGACGCCCTCACTCACCCGAGCGACGACCAGATTGAGCGGACCAAGCAGCCGGGCCGCTGCGACCGAGGTTGGGTGAGCGTAAAGGTCTTGCGGCGTTCCGGTCTGGATGATGCGACCCGCGTCCATCAGGGCGAGGTCGTCGGCCATCATCATGGCGTCCTCGGCGTCGTGGGTGACGACGATGGCTGACGTGCGGCTGTCGCGCAGAGCCTGGACCAGGTCTTCGCGCACCTCGGCCCGCAGGAATCCGTCCAGGCTGGAGAAAGGCTCGTCCAGCAGGATGACGGCGGGATCGCGGGCCAGGGCACGGGCCAGGGCGACGCGCTGCTGTTCGCCGCCCGACAGGGCGTGGGGGAAGGCCTTGTGCCGGTCGGCCAGACGCAGGCGCTCCAGCAGGTTGGCGACGACGACGTCGCGGTCGGGGTGACCCTTCAGCCCGAAGCCGACGTTCTGGGCCACAGTCAGGTGCGGGAACAGGGCGAAGTCCTGGAACACCATGCCGACGCGGCGGGCCTCCGGCGGGGTCATGCGACCGGGTTTCGAGACGATCTGCCCGTCGATCGCGATCGTGCCGGCATCGACGGACTCAAGGCCGGCGATGGTTCTTAGAAGCGTGCTCTTGCCCGAGCCCGATGCGCCCAGCAGGCCCAGGATGCAGCCGCGCGACAGGGTCAGGTCGGCATGGTCGACCGCGATCTTGCGGCCATAGGCGCGGCTGATCCCCGTGACCGAGACGATGGCGTCAGGCGTGGCCATGCGGGTCTCCGGGGCGCGAGGCCGTGATCTTGCGTGTGAGCCAGATCACGGCGGGCAGGGTCAGGCCGACGATCATCAGACTGGGCCAACCCGCGTTGGGCAGGCGTTCGTCGCGCGCGTAGTTGTCGGCGATGACGGCCAGGGTGTCGACGTTGAAGGGTCTCAGGATCAGGGTCGCGGGCAGTTCCTTCACCACATCGATGAAGACGACCAGGGTGGCGGTCAGCAGGGCACCAGCCGCGATCGGGAGGCGAACGGACAGGGCGGCTCCGGTCTCGCCCCTGCCCAGAGTGCGGGCGGCGGCGACCATCGAGGGAGTGACACGGGTCAGACCGGCCTCGACCGGTTCCAGCGCCGCCGCCATCAGCCGCGCGGCATAGGCGTAGATCAGCAACATCAGCCCGGCGCCCAAACCCGACACCGCGCCGGGAACGTTCTGCCAGAGGATGGAGGCCGGGGCGAGCAGGCCGATGGCCATGACCGCCCCGGGCGTCGCGTAGCCCAGGCTGCTGATCCGGGCGGTGACCGGCATCCGCTCGGCGCTGAGGGCCAGACAGGTCGCCAGCGCGACCGTGGCGATGGCTCCGCCGAGGCCCAGACCGAGGCTGTGGCCGGCGGCGAGGGTCAGACGGCTCCAGTCCGGGGCGATGTCGATGGCGTTGAAGGCCAGCCATCCGACGGGCAGGAACAGCCCCAGCGTCAACAGGCCGGCGCAAAAAACTAAGGCCAGCACGCCGCGCCCGGTGCTTAGCGGCGCGGGCTCGATGGGACGCCAGCGGGCGCGCCCAGCTTCATCGACGCGGCCCCGGCGACTGAGGCGCTCGATCCACAGCAGGACGGCGGCGGCCGCCAGCAGCGGCAGGGCCAGCCGGGCCGCGGCCTCCAGCGAGCCATAGACGAACCAAGACCGCACCACGCCGGTGGTCAGGGTCTGGACGCTGAGGAACTGGACCGCGCCGAAATCGGCCAAGGTCTCCATCACCGCCAGGGCGACGCCGGCGGCCAGGGCCGGGCGCAGCAGTGGAAAGCCGACGCGGAACAGCGCCTGGATCGGGGTACAGCCGAGACTGCGCGCCGCCTCCATCGCCTGGCTGGACTGGTTCACCAAGGCGGCGCGTACGGTCAGATAGACGTAAGGATAGAAGGCCAGCGACAGCACGAAGGCCGCGCCCGGCAGGCTGCGCATCTGGGGGCCCCAGTCGATGCCGGGTACTGCCCGCATCCAGGTTCGCAGGTCTCCCGCCACATCGAACAGATCGGCATAGGCATAGGCGACGGCAAAGGCGGGGGCTGCCAACGGCAGGGCCAGAGCCCAGGCAAACACCGTCCGGCCGGGGAACCGGTGCATGACGACCAGCCAGGCCGAGACCGACCCCATCACTGCGGTGGCCACGGCGACCATGACGGCCAGGGCCACCGAGGTCAGTGCATACCGGACCAAGTCGGAGGCGGCGATGTCGGCACCGCCATCCCCGAACGCTGCAGCGATCACCCCGATCAACGGGGCGACGGCGACGCCAGCGGCCAGCCAGGCCAGCAGCCTCAGCATCGTGAGCCCGCCAACGCGAGGAGCGCGCCGGTCAGGGGGCGTGGAAAGCGCCTCGGAGGCTATCGCCAGCCCGCCGCGCTCATCAGGCTCTGTGCCTCGGCCTGACGCGGACCATATGTCGCGACCGACATCGGATGGGCCGTGAAGTCGGCATATGCATCGGTCGGGGCGGGGGCGGGAACGTTCGGGCTGGCCGGATACTCGTTGTTGCCCGCCGAGACCATCGTCTGGGCCTCAGGCGAAGCGAGGAATTCAAGCAAGCGGACGGCGTTGTCCCGGTTCGGCGCATTGGCGGCGACGCCTCCGCCCGAGATATTGACGTGCGCCCCCTGCCCATCCAACGACGGGAAGGCCAGCTTGACCTTCTCGGTCACCGCGCGATCGGCGGCATCCTCGCCGTTGGCCAGGCGGATATAGTAGTAGCTGTTGGTCAGGGCAATTTCGCAGACCCCGGCGTTGACGGCGCGGATCTGGTCGCGATCGCCGCCTTCGGGCCGGCGGGCCATGTTGGCGACGACGCCACGGGCCCATTCGCCGGTCTTCTCGGGGCCCCAGGCCTCGATCAGCGCTCCGACCAGCGACAGGTTGTAAACGCTGTCGGCCGAGCGCACGCACAGCTGCCCCCGGAACCGGGGCGAGGCGATCTCCTCATAGGTGTCGATGTCGGCCGGCTGAACCTTGTTGGAGTCGTAGGCGACGATCCGGGCGCGGCGGTTCAGGCCGAACCAGCGTCCCTCCGGGTCGCGCAGATTGGCGGGGATTGCGGCGTTCAGCTCCTCGGACGTCGTAGCCTGCAGCAGGTCGGCGCTCTGGGCCCGCCACAGGGCACCGGCGTCGGCGGCGACGAACAGGTCGGCGGGGCTGGCCGAACCCTCGCTGGTCATCCGGGCGATCAGCTGATCGGCATTGCCCTCAATGACGTTGACGCGGATGCCGGTCTCTTCGGTAAAACGCTCGTAGAGGGCGTCGTCGGTGTCGTAGTGGCGTGCGGTGTAGAGATTGACCACACCCGCATCGGTCCCCGCGGCGGGGCGGGCACCATCTTGGCCACAGGCGGCGAGCAGTGCAGCAACTGCAACGCAGATAATGAGGTTGGTTCGCATGTGCATATCGACCGTTTCGGTTCGATTGATCGACAGGTCAAGCGCAAACGCAGTGCGACAGAAGTCCTGCGCGAGCCCCAACCGGGCATCGGATCAGGTCAAAGCCTGGAAGCAGACACTCCCAACCGCTCTTTTGAGTCAGGAGCGGCGGTTGGCAAGGAACGTCTGACGAGCGCCACAAGCGGATTCTAACATTCGGCGACAACACGCCGCTTTAGCCCGAGACAACGCAGTACCGCTGCCGGCCTTCGAGACTGAAAATGCCTCAGAACCGGATGTGGCTGTAACCAGCGCGCCATGTCCGCGAATGGGGTTGCTCCGGCGTCGAGCCCTATCCACTTCTGGAAGATGTCATGACCATCCAAATGCACGTTGAAACTTCAAGCCGGTCTCGTTTGAAGGCCGGCGCCCTGGCTGGCCTCATCGCTGGTGGTGCTTTCATGATGATGGAGATGGTGCTGGTGGCCCTGTCCGGCGCCAGTTTTTGGGGGCCGCCCCGGATGATCGCCGCCATCGTCATGGGCGAGGGCGTGTTGCCGCCTCCGGCCACCTTCGACCTGATGGTGCTTATGGCCGCCATGGCCGTCCACTTCATGCCGTCGATCGTCATCGGCGTGGCCTTCGCCCTGATCGCCAGTCGCTTTGGCTGGCTGATGGCCGTGATTGTTGGGGCCGCCGTCGGACTGGGCCTCTACGTCGTCAACTTCTACGGCATGACCTCAGTCTTCCCTTGGTTCGCTATGGCGCGGAACACCATCTCGATCGTTTCGCACATCGCATTCGGCCTGATGCTTGGTCTGTCCTACAAGGCCTTGGCGAAGTAATTTGACGCCGGATCGGGAGACAAACGGAATGAAGGACTGGGTGATCGGCGTGATGGGCGGGTCGGGGCTTTACGACCTCGACGGCCTGACAAACCGCAAGACTCTGACGGTGGAATCGCCGTGGGGCGCGCCTTCCGACGACCTGGTGATGGGAGAGCTGGACGGGGTACGTATGGTCTTCCTGCCTCGCCATGGACAGGGCCATCGCATTACCCCCGGGGCGATCAACGCCCGCGCCAATATCGACGTGTTGAAACGGGCCGGCTGCACGGATTTGATCTCGGTTTCTGCTGTGGGATCATTGCGCGAGGATCTGCCGCCCGGCACTTTTGTCGTGGTGGACCAGTTCATCGACAGGTCAGTTGCGCGGCCGTCCTCGTTCTTTGGTCCAGGCCTCGTTGCCCATGTCTCGATGGCCGATCCTGTCTGTCCAGTCATGTCGAGCGCAGCCTCCACTGCGGCGCGGGCGGCCGGAGCGACGACCGTGGAGGGCGGGACCTATGTCGCCATCGAGGGTCCGCAGTTCTCGACCCGGGCGGAGAGCGAGCTGTACCGGAGCTGGGGCTGTTCGGTCATCGGCATGACGGCCATGCCGGAGGCTCGTCTGGCGCGCGAAGCAGAGCTGCCCTACGCGAACGTCTGCATGGTCACCGATTATGACTGCTGGCGCGCGGAAACCGCCCATGTCGAGGTGACGGACGTCTTGGCGACGATGCGGGCCAATGCGGACATGGCCCGGCGGATGCTGGGCGAGTTGGTCCGCGCCCTGCCCAAGTCACGCCCTGCCTCCCCCATCGACAGCGGACTGGACCGGGCGGTGGTGACCGATCCCGCCGTCCGCGACCCGGCCTTGATGCGCAAGCTTTCGGGGATCTGCCCGAGACTGTTCAGCGCCGGCTGAGGTAACGTCGAAGCGACGGGCCGTCGTCCACGTCTTCCTGCGTCCGCAACAGGGCAATGGTTCGGCCGTCCATTGCCGCCATCGTGTCGGCCAAAGCGTGTTCAGTCGACCAGCGCACACCGTCGAAGGGCAGGTGCTGGCGAAGCCGACGGTGCAGGCCGATCAGCCAATATCCGCCGTCGCGCGCTGGCCCGAAAACTGCGTCGTGCCGACCGAGGGCGGAAAAGGCGTCGGCGACGTCCCGCCGGGTCACGGTCGGGGTGTCTGCTCCAAGGATGACCAGTGGCCCCGGTGGCAGCGCACGAACGACGCGGCTCAAGCGCTCGCCGAGATCGCCCGCCCCCTGAGCAACCACCCGCGCCGGCGCGGCCCAGCCGGTGGGTCGATCGGGCGAGACGGCGATCCACAGGGTCCAGCGCGGGTCAGATCCCAGGGTGCGCCTTAGGCGACCCAGCGACGCGCGCGCGAACCGCAGCGCCTCGAGATTGCCGACGTCGGCGGCAAGACGGCGCTTGCCCACGCCGTAGCGGGGCTGGCGCGCGAAAAGGACCAGATGCTGCTGGGTGGGATCAGCGCGCATAGAACTCAGCAATCCGGTCGGGGGCGACGCCGATGAAATACAGCGTCAGACAGCCCAGATTGCGAGCGGTCTGACGCATCCAGCCGCGACGCCGCCAGCGCTCGGCCGAGGTCAGGGCTGCACCGTCGAGTAGACAAAGCCGTCGTCGTCCCAGCCGGAGGATCAGATCGACATCCTCCATCAGCGGCAGGGCGGCAAAGCCTCCCACCTCGGCATAGAGGTCACGATGGATCAAAAGGCCCTGATCTCCGTAGGGCAAAGCGAGAAAGGCGACCCGGAGGCGGACGCAGAGCTCCAGCACACGCGCCTGCCAGGCCGGGTCGTCGAGTGTGAGGCGGAACACAGCAGCGCAGTCAGCTGCTTTTGGTCGGTCGATAAAGGAGGCAGTCGCTGCCCATGCGGCGTCATCCAGAACGGTATCGGCGTGCAGAAACAGGAGCCATTGCGCCCTGGACGCTTGGGCCCCGAGAACGAGTTGCGCGCCACGCCCCGGGGCCGACAACAGGACGTGAGCCCCCTCGCCGGCGGCAACGACTTCGGAGCCGTCAGTCGATCCTCCATCGACGACGATGACCTGATGCACCGCCGGCAGAGCCTTGAGGGTCTGGACCAGACGATCGCCACCATTGAGAACCGGGATAACGACATCGAGGTCGTCTAGTGATGGCACAGGCGGCGTCATCCGGCGCTGCAGCTTGCGCCCCCGAGCACGCAGAACTGGGCGCAGAAGGGATGGTTGAGCTGTACCTGGCCTGAGGCTTCGCGAAGCGTCCGACCCATCTCGAATTGAGGATCGTAGGGGGTAAGTGTGCAGGCCACGACGGCGGCTTCTGCAGCGCCTTTGCGGCGCACGACCATGCGGCTTGTGGCGCACATCATCTGTTCGGGGGCCCGGTTCAGGATACCCCAGCAGGCTTCTGTGATTTCCGGCACGGCCCGATCTGGTTCCATCTCGGGAAATAGCACCAGGGCTGCCGGGTCCGCCGCGTCGATCGCCAGCCCGCGCGACCGGAACAGGTCCGCATAGGCGACCCGCGCGTCTGCCTCGCCCTCAGAGGCCAAACGGCGACCGGCGACCGCAATCCGCAGGTCGCGTGCTCCAAGCCAGTCCAGGCCCTCCCACGCCTTGTCCCATGCCCCGGAACCGCGCTCGGCATCGTGGACGACCTCGGTGTGGTGATCGAGGCTGACGCGAAACGTCAGACGATCGCGATGAAGGACTGCGAGATCGGCCAGCCGGTCGCCCCAACGCAGCATCGGCCGCATGGCGTTGGTGAGAACGAGAGCTTCATGTCCCGCATCGAGAGACGTCTGCAGCATCGTCAGGATGCCGGGATTCATGAATGGCTCGCCGCCCGTGAAGCCGATCTCGCGGGTGGGCAGGCCGTGGTCGGCGATTTCGGCCAGATACTGGGCCACGTCCTCGACAGTCAGATAGGTCAGAGCGTCATTGGTCGGCGAACTCTCGATATAGCAGTTGGCGCAGGCGATGTTGCAGAGCGTCCCGGTGTTGAACCACAGGGTCTCCAGCCGCGTCTGGGCGACAGCGGCGCGTGACGCCCCATCAGCCGTGACGAAAGGATCGACGAACAGACCGGGACGGGCGATCTCACGGTGAGTGGCGAAAGGCGATGCGGTCGTCGTCATGGAGATCCTTGTGACAGTCCGCAGCCGTGCGTCACAGGGCCGGTCCAGGAATTCCCAGTCTTATTCGTAGGAGAACGCCAAACGGTTTCATCTCCCCTCCTGCCCGAACACTGGCGCGCCGGCCGGTAACGTGGTCCGTTCCAAGGGCACAGGGAGATCGTGATGGCCGGAAGATCGAAACTCGCAGGCCTTGCCCTGATCCTCTCGCTGCTGCTCCCGGTATGGTTCATGGCGGCTGCGCTGGGCGTGAAGTTCGGACTCTGGTCTTGGCGGCTCGGCCTGGGGGTACTGATCGTGCAGTGGGGGCCGCGTCTGCTGATCGCGGCTGGCGTGATCGCGTTGATCGCCTTGTTCGCCGTTCTGATCCGCAAGCCCCGGCGCGGCTGGCAGGCCGCTGCGATCGCCCTGCTCATTCCGGTCCTGGGTTTAGGCTATATGGTCTGGGTCAGGTCGCAATCGGCCGATATCCCGCCGATCCACGACGTCGCGACCGATATCGCCGACCCGCCCACTCCAAGCGCTCGCCTGCTCGCGCTTCGCATGGCGGAGGATGCCAATCCCGTCCTGGACATGACCGCCCCCCTCAGCGCCGCGGAGGCCTATCGGTCACCGAGATTTGCGTCCTTCGGCCAGCAGAGCCTGGGTCAGGTCGGGCATGAGGCCTATCCGACGTTGCGGACACTGGATGTCGACGTCGCGCCGCCTGCAGCCTTTGCCACCGTCCGAGAGGCCGCACAGTCCATGGGTTGGACGCTGGGAACAGAGGACGAACGCAGCGGAATGATCGAAGCCACCGCCGAGACCTTCTGGTTCGGCTTCAAGGATGACATCATCATCCGGGTGCGGCCGGCAACCACGGGCACCGGATCACAGATCGATGTGCGTTCGATCTCGCGCGTCGGACTAGGCGATCTCGGTGCCAACGCCAAACGGATCGAGCGTTATCTCTCTCAGGTCTCGGCCGAACTGGGCCGCTGAGCGCCCGGCAGGGTCTTCGATGTGTAACCTCTGACCGATCCCCGCGAATAGGCCCGCAGCCGTTCGGCCGATGTGGAGCGCCCATGAACCCGACCATTCGCAATCTCGATCTGTCTCTCCTGCTGCTGAGGCTGGGCGTTGGCCTGGTGATGTCGATGTGGACGGCAGACAAATTCATCAACCCGGCCCACAGCGGTGCGGTCTTGGAGAACTTCTACGGCCTGCCCGCATTAGGACCGGGGGTGTTCGTCGTCCTCGGCGTCGTCCAGGCCTTGATCGTGCTCCTGTTCGTGACCGGTACCTTGCGTGGGTTCTCCTACGCGGCCGTGCTGCTGATGCACGGGGCTTCGACCCTGTCGTCCTGGAAACAGTACCTGGACGGTTTCGACAACCTGCTTTTCTTTGCCGCCTGGCCGATGCTGGCGGCCTGTATCACCCTGTTCCTGCTTCGCACCCATGATCGGCTTCTGTCCGTGGATGCGATGCGCCAAAGCCAAAAGCCGACCGCATGACCGACCCTGCCCGCATCCCCGCCGGAAGCGCCTTCCCCGCCCTTGAGTGGAGCCAGACCGATGGCGGGATGCTCGCTCCGGCCGGTACGGAGGGCTGGCGTCTTCTGGTGGTTTATCGCGGGGCCCACTGTCCCCTGTGCCGCAAATACCTGAAGACACTGGAGTCTCTGCAGCCCGCCTTCGCCGACGCGGGCATTGCGGTCGCGGCATTGTCTGCGGATCCCGGCGAGCGCGCCATCAAAGAGGCGGGCGAGGAGGGTTGGACCTTCCCGGTCGGTTACGACCTGACACCAGATCAGATGCGGACACTGGGCCTGTACGTCTCGTCGCCGCGCTCGCCTGAGGAAACCGACCGCGATTTCGCCGAACCGGGCCTGTTCGTCATCAACCCGCAGGGCGCGATCCAGATCGTCGATGTATCGAACGCGCCATTCGCCAGACCGGATCTCGAAGGTCTTTTGCATGGGCTGAAGTTCCTCATCGCCAAGGACTATCCGATCCGCGGGACAGCCTGAGTGGTCGGTCGCCGGCTCGTTCTGGTCGGCGCCGGCCACGCCCATCTGCACCTGCTGCGACAGGCCAGTCGCTTGCGCACTGCCGGCGTGGACGTCACCCTGATCGCCCCGCCCCGGTTCCAGTATTCTGGTTTGGCCAGCGGCGTTCTCTCCGGTGCGCTCCAGCCTGAAGCGGCCGAGATCGATATCGCGGCCCTGGCTGCGGCCTTTGGCGTTCGTCATCTGCCGCAGCCGGTTATCGGCATCGATCGCGCCGCCCGCCTTGTCACCGTCGCAAGCGGTGAGACCAAGCCCTACGATCGCCTCTCCCTGAACATCGGCAGCGTGGCGTCGGACCCCTATGGGCTGATCTCCCAAAAGGACGTCTGGCCCATCAAGCCTCTGGCCGCGCTTCTTGCGTTGCGCGCCCGGCTTGAGACGTTGTGGGCCCGGGACCGCCAAACGGTGCGTGTCGTGGTCGCCGGGGGGGGGCACAGCGCCCTGGAAATCGCAGCCAGCCTGTGTGGTCTGGCGGAACGAAATGGCGTTCGTCCCGATGTGACAGTGATTGCGCCAGAGCCCGGGGCAAGCCTGCCACCATCCGCCCGGACCCGGCTCCTGGCGGCGCTGACGGCACGGGGTGTGATTTTCCAAACCGGCGTGGTGGTCGGACGGTCAAAGGGGGGTTGCCACATGTCGGACGGAACAGTCTGTCCCTGCGATTTTCTGGTCCTGGCCGCCGGGCTTGCCGCCCCATCTCTGATCGCCGATCTGAACTTGCCCGTGGACGGTGATGGCCGGTTGCGCGTGAGGCCCACGATGCAGTCCGTCGACGACCCCGCAATATTCGCGGTTGGTGACTGCGCCGTGATCGACGGCCATGAGCGGCCGGCGACGGGCGTGTTCGGCGTCCGAGCCGCTCCCATCATGCTGAGCAATCTTGCCGCGCTCGGGGACGGTCGACCCGCGCGCCTCTATCGTCCCCAAAGGAAATGGCTGTCCATCATGGACCTCGGCGACGACCGGGGCCTCGCGTTGCGCGGCCAGTTCTGGTCGCTGGGGGGACCGGCCCTTCGCCTGAAGCGTTACCTCGACCTGGGCTTCGTCCGGCGCATGCGCGCGCCGGCGCCTTCAAACGGAGAATGATCATGACGAACTACGATGACGTCAGCGCCGTCTTTATCAACACCAGCCTGAAGCGCTCCAGCGAGACCTCCCATACCCAGACCCTGATGGACGTCGCCATCGCCATCATGGAGGCCCAGGGGGTCAAGATCACCACCCTGCGCGCCGCCGATCTGGACATTCCGCCGGGCGTGCAGCCCGACATGACCGAACACGGCTGGGACAGCGACGGCTGGCCGGCGGTGCAGAAACAGGTAATGGCAGCCAACATCCTCGTCATCGGCACGCCGATCTGGCTAGGCGACAAGTCGTCGATCTGCACCCGCGTGATCGAGCGGCTTTACGGCTATTCCGGCAGGCTGAACGACCAGGGCCAGTGGGCCTACTACGGCCGGGTCGGCGGCTGCATCGTCACTGGCAATGAGGACGGCATCAAACACTGCGCCATGAACATCCTCTATTCGCTTCAGCACCTCGGCTATGTGATCCCGCCCCAGGCCGATGCCGGCTGGATCGGCGAGGCGGGACCCGGACCATCCTACGGTGACGACGGCAAGGTCGGGCTGGACAATGAATTCACCCAGCGCAACACCACCTTCATGGCCTGGAACCTGATGCATATGGCGCGGATGCTGAAGGACGCTGGCGGCATTCCGGCCCATGGCAATCAGAAGACCGCCTGGGACAAGGGTGAGCGGTTCGAACATCCCAACCCGGAGTATCGCTGACTGCTGGTGGCCTCACCCTTACGATAGCGCGGTCGTCGAAACGGAACGGCTGCCGACAATCAACCGACAGCAGGCGCCGAAAACGCTGCCGACGCACACGGACGGCGGATGCCGGAAGCCTGCGCAGAGGCGGACCAGAGCTGACGAGCCAAACCCGGCTCAGGCGAACCGTTTCAGGATCGATACCAGTTTGCGGGTCCGGCTCGAAAACAGGGCGGGGGTGTACCACTGACCAGCCAGCCGCTTGCCGATTTCGCCTCGGGTCGGATAGGGGGCGATCATGCTGGTTAGTTGGCTAAGCTTCAGGCCCGCCGACATCACCAACGACCAAAGGTGGATGTGATCCCCGGCGTGACGGCCGACGAGAGTGACCCCGAGAACCTTGCCCTTCTTCGTGGTGATCAGCTTGCCGAAACCGCGGGTGTCGCCCTCGGCGATCGCCCGATCATTCTCGGCAAAGTCGAAGGTCTCGACGCGGATGTCCTCGCCATGGGTCTTGCGCGCCTCGGCCTCGCCGAGACCGATCGAGGCCAGCTCCGGGTCGCAATAGGTGACGCGTGGAACCCGAAGACCATCGGCGTTGACCGGCAGGGCGAAGACAGCCCGTCGGACCAACAGCGAGGCATGCGCTCCGGCCAGATGGGTGAACTGTCCGCGCCCCGCGGCGTCGCCGACGGCGTAGACCCGCTTGTTACTGCTGCGCAGGGACTTGTCCGTGACGATGCCGTTGCGGTCAGTAGTGACCCCGGCCTTGTCGAGATCGAGCCCGTCCAACGAAGGCTTGCGACCGACAGCGATCAGCAGATGGCTGCCCGAGATCTTGCGCGTCCGGCCGTCGCACTCGACCGTCAGCGTTGGTCCGGCCTCGACCTGCGTCGCCTTGCAGCCGGCCATCACCTCGACGCCGTCGGCGCGAAGTTGGGCCAGAACCACGGCGGCGGCTTCGGGATCCTCGCGCCTCAGCAGGGCGTCGGCCTCGATGATCACCACCTCCGAGCCCAGTCGCCGGAAAGCCTGGCCCAGTTCGACGCCGATCGGGCCGCCGCCGAGCACAATCAGACGCTCCGGCAGTTCGGTCAGGTCGAACAGGCTCTCATTGGTCAGATAGGGGACGGTTTCGAGGCCGGGGATAGGCGGCACGGCGGCGCGGGAGCCCGTCGCCACGACAATCTTGCGCGGTTCGACGCGGACGCTGTCGCTGGCAAGCGTGCGGTCATCGACGAAGCGGGCGGCCTCGCGCACGACCTGTATGCCGAAGCCCTCAAAGCGGGACTGGCTGTCATTGGGGGCGATGGCGGCGATGGCGGCGTGGACGTGGGCCATTACCTTGGCGAAGTCGACCGTCACCGCGCCGGACGAGACACCGAGGCCTCCGGCCGTACGCGCCTCATGCGCGGCGCTGGCAGCGGCGATCAGGGCCTTAGACGGGACGCAGCCATAGTTGAGGCAGTCTCCGCCCATCTCGCCCTTTTCGAACAGCACGACGCTAAGCCCCAACTGCGCCGCACCCGCCGCGACCGACAGACCGCCCGAGCCGGCTCCGATGACGGCCATGTCAACCTTGAGCGTTTTCGCGCTCACAGGGCGTCTCCGGTCTTGGCGCTGCGGCGCTGGTACAGCGTGACCCCGAGCGAGAGCAGGCCGAGGCCGACTAGGGGCAGAAGGATTTTCGGTTCGAAGATGACGCCCGCGTCCGGAGCCTCGCCGCGTGCGATCAGTTCACCGATCCCGGCCCCGATGCCGCTGTAGATGAAGGTCGCCGGCATGATGCCGAGGAAGGTCGCCAGCGCATAAGCGCGCAGCGGCGCATGGGCGAGAGCGGCCGCGATATTGACCAGCCAGAACGGGGCCAGCGGCACCAGTCGCAGGGTCAGGATATAGCCGAAGGCTCCGGCCTCGACGCCGTCGATCACCGCCTTCAGCTTGCCGCCCGAGGCCTCGCCCCGGCGGCGCATGGCGGCGCCCAGGGAGGTGCGGACGGCATAGAAGACGGCGATGGCCCCGAGGGTGGCTCCGACCACGGTGGCCGTGCCACCGACCCAGGGCCCGAACAGGTAGCCGCCGGTCAGGGTCATGATCAGGGCTCCTGGCAGGCTGACCGCCGTGGCCACCGCATAGACAGCGATGAAGGTGGCCAGGGCGAGGAGCAGATTGTCACTGACGAAGGTGCGCAAGGCCGCCTCATGGGTCTGCAGCGCCTCAATATTGAGGTAGCGGGTCACGCCGCTGGCGAACACTCCGATGACCACGACAGCGAGGAGCAGCAACGGCAGATAGGGTTTGATCCGGCTCATCAGCTTCCCGTCGTGGCGTTTATCGCCCAGTTGTAGTCGTCGCCGGCGATGCGGCTGGTCTGACGTAGCCGGGCGGCCAGCGGCGCGGCGGCATACTGGCTGAGGTGGGCGATGACGCGGGCGTCGGTGCCGCCGAAGTCGGCAGCATACCATTTGTAGATCGAGGACACGGTCAGCGACGACCCGTTAAAATCGACCCCACGTGAATGATTGACATAGCCGCGTGCGGAGGCGTCCAGCCCCGCCCCGAGGCCCGCGCCCCGCCAGGCGCGCAGCAGCAGGTTGGGACAACTGAACGAGGCGCAGTTAACCGCATAGTGCACGCGCGGATCAGACCAGCCCTTGCGCAGGATTTCATGCTCGATGTCATTCAGCGACAGGTCGACCCCGCCGACCCGGACGACCGTCTTCTTCCACGGCCCTGCGACCAGCAGGGACGAGCGAATGTCGCGGATCGACCGGACTGGCCAGGCGTCCAGCACCACGCGGATCGTCGCGGCATTGTAGAGATTGGCCCAGTAGGCGAACTGTTCAGGCCGGGTCAGGGTCAGCGGATCCAGCACTGATAGGGTGTCGATATAGCGACCCAGCGCCGGCCGGTCGGCACTGGATGCGAGCCAGCCGGCGTAGTCGACCCGCACCACGCCGTCGCGGGAGTTGCGGGCCCGGCACGACAGCAGGGCGTCGAGGGCGGCGTGATCGGCAACGGCACGTCCGGCCTGCCGACCAGCGAAGCGCGTCACGCTCTGCGCCATGACAGACCCCGCCGCCACGCTGACCGTCAGTCCCGCCCCGCCCGCGATCAGGCCGCGTCTATTGAGATGGGTCATGCTCAGAACCTCGCCGTCAGTCGGGAGTAAAGGTAACGGCCATTGATCCCGACCGGAGACAGAACGTCCCAGGGCAGGTTGCCGAAATAGTTGATCGCTGGGTCGGACCGGTCGGGATAGTTGTCCAGCAGATTGGTAACGCCCGCCGTCCACGTCAGGCTCTCGGTAACGTCCAACCCGCCTTCCAGATCCAGGCTAGTCTCGGCGCCAGATCGTTGGCGGGGTTCGAAACCCCCGCCGAAATTGAACACCCGCACCGTCGACCCGTAGCCATTCAGTCGCCCCATCAACCAGTAGCGATCGGCCGTCCATTCCGCCGAGAGCAGTGCCTTCCAGCGCGGCGCGGCCTCCTCCAGCGTGTTGACCTCCTCGGCCCCGATCAGGGCGAAGGCAGGGTCCAGCGCCAGGAGCGCCGCCGGGGTGGCGCGGCGGTCGGTGATCTCCGTCTCCGCATAGCTGTATGCCGCCCCCAGTGTCAGCTGTCCTGCGCTGAACGGGAAGCGCCAGTTGGCCACGGCATCGACACCGGTGGTTTCGGTGTCCACGGCATTGGTGAAAAAGCGCACGGACTGCAGACCTGCGCCACCCGGCTGAGCCTGAACTAAGGCCTCAAGCGCCGGGCCGAAGAACCGGTCCGACAGAGTGATGCGGTCGTCGACCTGGATACGGAAGGCGTCCAGCGACAGGGTCAGGCCGGCGACCGGTTCGGCCGTCACCCCGGCGGACAAGTTCAAGGTTCGCTCCTCGCGCAGATCCTCGGCCCCCAATAACCGAGCGAGGGGGTCAGAGACTGAGAGGGTCCGGGTGCTGGCCAAGGTACCGCCGGCGCCGAAATTGACTGTGCGATCGGTGAAGGCCGTCTGGCCGAGGAAGGGCGCGCGCACGCTGTTGGAGACCGCACCGCGCAGACGGACGGTTGGTTTCACCGCAAATGAACTCGCCAGCTTGCCGCTCAGGGTCTCCCCGAAATCGCTGTAGGTCTCGACGCGGACCGCGCCTTCGATCAGCAGCTGTTCGGTTGGCCGTAGGCTCAGGACCCATTGATGTGATGCGCTCGATCTGATTCAGGCTCTGCGAGGAGTTTGGATATGAGCGACCTTTATTGGCTGACGGACGAGCAGATGGAGCGGCTCAGGCCGCACTT
>NZ_JAFCVJ010000029.1:0-30339 GCF_049896985.1 Brevundimonas sp. SL161
GATCCCAGATTTCAGCCCTCTGGGCCGCCGAGTAATAGATCCGTCGCCGCTGCTTCATGACCCACGCTCCATCTCCGAAGAAAAGCTAGCGTGTTGCGGTCACCGGTTGAGCCCACCGTTAAAAGCGGACGTGGTCATGTGTCGATGAAAAACGGACCGACGTAGCTCCATTGGATAGCGACAACGACGCCATCCCTCAGGCGGAGGGTGACAACTCCATTCTGCCAACTCGTATCGCGATAAAGCGCCTGCGCTTCCCCTACTAAAACTGGCTCATCGAGATACTGGCCGAATGGGTTTGGCTCATTGGACCAGCCCACCTTGTGGAAGGGTTTGCCGATGTTGCCCTGCTGTCTCAGGGCGCGATCAGCCGCGCTCCAAGTATCGCCGACGTCCACACCGAGTTTTCCGCCCTGCTCGATCGATCCGTGGGGCTGCCGAACAAGGATGGCGGTTCTCTCATCGAGCGGGCCGAACTTGGCCCACCCTGTCAAACCGACTGCCAAGGCCACCACACTCGCCAAGATGATCAGCCAAATCCTCATGGGACGAGACTAACGTCGCTACGGACAATGACAAACGAACGTCCGCAACGCCGATGCTAACGCTCTCATCTGTGACCGATTAACGCCCGATCAAGCCTGCCCTGCGACTGTCGAAGCAGGCTGAGTTGGAGCGACAGTCATGAAACGATTTCTGGTCAGCGCCGCCTTGCTGCTCGTCGGTGCCTGTCAACCTGATCCGACCCCAAGGATTGTGGGCGAGTGGACCCCCGTTAACATAGACGACTGTGGCTCTGAGGGGGCCACAGTCACGATCACAGATCGCGGCCTGACCTATCGTGCGGGAAGGTCAGAACTTGAACTCATCAAAATCGGAGGCATCACCCAAGTCGAGTCCTATGCAGACCTATCAGGGCGTTTTCGCCTGTATCCACCGGACCCCGACAAGATGTGGGGCGACGAGACCACCTTGCGGCTGGAAGTAACGGGCAATGAGGTTCGACCGATTGGTTTCGTGGAGAGCGATGGGACGATCCTTCAAATGGACAGCGGTATGCGACAGGTGTTGACCATGCGCCGTTGCCCCTGACGGGAAAGATAAGCGCCACCCCAAGAAGCGGACAGGCCGGGAGTCCGAGATGGGTCGAAAACGGATATTGGCAGGGAGCCGACAAGCGGACCTCCGTTACCACCGCCATCAGCGGACGCCGCTGACTTCTGCGAGGGGCGGACACCGGACAATGGCGATCTCGCTGACAGTGCGCATCCAGCTGACGGACGAGGGTGGAGACCCATCCGGAATGGTCAGCACCGGGATCTGTCTCGGCGATGCGCATGGCCTAACGACAGAGACCGCTCTTTTCGCGGAGCGACGATGCCTCGCTCACACGATAAATGCCGCAACCACCTGATATTGCAGCTGATATATTCCTTGTGACGCAATCAAGCGTCGAGGAAACACCATGCAGAACTATGCCGTCTCCACCTGGGCAGGTGATCGTCTTGTCGGCCACGAACCCCTAGTCGCCGAGTCCATCACCGAGGTGCGGGCCTTCGTTCAAGGCATGATTACCGAGCGGGTGCGGGATCATAAATCCATGCTCGCCCAGTTCGGGATCCGCTACGTGATCGAGCACGGCCACCGGACCCTTGAGGAACTGACCACGCATTCGCCGGCGAACCAGATCGGAACGTGGCATGTGGTGGACAAGCCCGCAGGCACGAGCCTGATCTGGCAACCGAACGAGCGCTACGACTCATAGGGTCAGACCCATCCTCCCCGTAGAAGCCGTCGTCGAGCTTAGCATCGCCGTGTGCCTTTCACTGCGACACAGCAGTGCGACACTGGAATGCGACACAAAGTGCGACACATCCTTCAGTGGAGGCCATTCAAGTCATTGTAATAAATGAATAAATGGGCCGGTGGCGGAGAGGGTGGGATTCGAACCCACGGTACCCGTAAAGGCACGCCGCATTTCGAGTGCGGTACATTCGACCACTCTGCCACCTCTCCGCGGGGCCGTAGGACGCTCGGTCGAAAGCGAGCGGCTTCTCTAATGGGGTCGGGGCCGGGCCGCAAGCGGGCGCGGACGATTTTCCGGATGTGGAGGATCTAGCGCAGGGCTGGCAGGGCGAGGCCGGGGGCCTGGCCGTCGCGCGGGCCGGCGCCGGTGAAGCGAAAGAGCTCGGCCGGGCGGCCTCCGGTCCCAGGGGACAGGCGGCCGGTGGGCTCGACCAGGCCGGTGCGTTCCACGCCGCGGCGGAAGTTCTGCTTGTGCAGGTTCAGGCCGACGACGGCCTCGGCAGCGGCCTGGAGCGCGGACAGGGTGAAGGTCGCGGGGGTCAGTTCGAAAAGGACCGGGCGGTACCGCAGCTTGCTGCGCAGCCGGCCCAGGCCGGTGGCGAGGATGCGGCGGTGATCGGAGGCCATCTGGCGGTCGAACAGGTCCAGCGGGGAGGCGTCGTCGCGGTCGCGCGCGGCCTCGGCGACCAGACCGGCCTCATAGAGGAGTTCGTAGCGTTCCAGCACGCGGGTCTCGTCCCAGCGGACGGAGGCGGACGGTGCGAACAGGGCTTCGATCCGGTCGACCCGGCGGGAATCGCCGCCGGCCCAGGTCGTCAAGCTGTTGACCATGTCGGTGGTCAGTTTGGTGGCGGGCGCACGGCGATCCTCCCACGGGAAGATTTCCAGCGCCGGGATCCAGCGGGCCCCGGACGGGGCCATGTCCACGGCCTCGGCGGTCAGGGCCAGATAGCCGACCGAGACTTCACGCTGGCGGTCGGGACCGGGGGTGGGGCGCGGCGCGGCGCGGCCTGCGTCGCCGAAGGTGTAGAGCTGTTCGACGAAGCCGAGGCCGAAGCCGGTCTGGGCGGTCACGAACGATCGCAGGGCCCGCTCGAAGGTGCGGTCCCCGGCCGGGTCGAACGGGCCGAACGGCAGGGCCAGTTTACTCTCCGGCGTCTCTGTGGTCAGGATGCAGAGGCGACCCGAGCGCAGCGCCATGACGACGGCGGACAGGCCGATGCGGACCCCGTGCTCGCCGCCCCAGGACATGGCGCTATTCCCTGTGCCAGGCCTCGGCGGCGGGCAGGATGCCCACGGCCTCGGCGAGGATGCGGTAGCGCTCCAGATAGTGCTGCTGGGCGACCGGAGCGGGCAGGGGATCGATGATCAGGTCATAGCCGGGTGGCGGTGGGCCGAAGAAACCGAGGGCTTCCTTCGCGCTGAACCCGGCCAACTGAGTGGCCTCGAAGAAGGCGCAGGCCTTGTCCGCGCTCTTGATCAGCTTCTTGATCCGGACTGGCGTCTTGGGCGGCAGGCCGAAGCGGACGTGGATGGCGTCTTCCAGCCGAGCCTCGAACGACTTGTAGCTGACGCCGAGCGCCGCCTTGAAGGGCGAGATCATGTCGCCGATGACGTATTCGGAGGCGTCATGGAGCAGGGCGGCGAGCCGCCATCTGGGCTCCAGACCCGGCTTGATGTGGGCGGCGATCTCCTCGACGACGCAGGAGTGCTGGGCGACGGAGAAGGCGTGCTCGCCGATGGTCTGGCCATTCCAGCGGGCGACGCGGGCCAGGCCGTGGGCGATATCCTCGATCTCGATGTCGAATGGCGAGGGATCCAGCAGGTCCAGGCGGCGGCCGGACAACATGCGCTGCCAGGCGCGCGGCGCCGGGGTCCTGGATGCACGAGGGGAGGGCGGAACGGCCAAGGCGGGTGATCCAATCGGCGAACGGCAGGTCAGGTGACCCATCCGGACTGCGGGATCAAGCTTGGGCGCGTTATTCGCCGACGTTCAGCGCGACCAGATCCTTGGCGGAATCGAACACGCCGTCGCTGTCGCGGTCCTTGGCGCGCACCGTGGCGATGACGATCGGACCGCCGACGGGGCCTCGCGCTTCAAAGCCGACCAGCCTCCAGCCCTCGTCGGCGGGCGTCCGGTCGGTCAGCATATAGGTGCGGCGCGTGGCCTCGCCGGGGGCGCGGGTGCGGATTTCCGCCGCGTCGTCGTGGGCCTGGACGCTCACGCTCTCGTCGGACGAGCTGATGTCCACCCTCTGGCTGCTGTCGTCCGCGTTGATGGAGAAGCCGCCGAAACGAACGCTGGCCTTGTCGCCCTCGGCGTCGACGCTCATTCCGGGCAGACGGACGCGGGCGCGGTCGCCCTCGGCGTCAATGGCCATGCCGGGAGCGCGGACGTGGGCGCTGTCGGCCGCCGAAGCGGCAGCGTCCGCCTCGACCGCCGCAACATCAGCGGCCACCGCCGCGACATCGGCCTGGACCCGGGCGTCATCGGCCGCGGACTGGGCGCGGGCCGCGTCGGCGGATGCGCGAAGTTCGGCGGTCGTGTGCGGCATGTCGGCGGCCAGGGTCGTCTCGAAGCGCTGCAGGACCGCATCGGCGGTCTGGTCCCTCAGGGTGACGAGTTGCAGTGTGACCTCGGCGCCGCGCGGGCCGCTGTAGAGGCAGGTGGCGCCGCCGGCGTGGGCCGTCCCCTTGCGGGTCAGGACGCCGATGGTCTCCGGGCACTGAAGGGTGTCGATGACCTTCAGCACCCCCTTGGGGCCGGAATCGGTCGTGGTCGTGGATATGCGCACGGATTCGCCGTCGCAGGCTGCCGTCATCAGGCTAGCGGTGCAGATGGTGGCGAGAAGCAGTCGCATCAACAGGTTCCTCTTCAGGCCTTCATCTTGAACAGTGGCCGGCACTATTCCAGTGAAATCGCGGTAATCGATCTGACGATATCTGTTCGTCACATGTCAGGAATGGGCCGTATCTCAAGCGCCGGGACGTGAGCCTTCGCGACGATTGAGGAAGGCCAGCCGCTCGAACAGATGCACATCCTGTTCGTTCTTCAGCAGGGCGCCGTGAAGCGGCGGGATCAGCTTGTTGGGGCTGGTCTCGCGCAGGGTCTCGAGCTGGACGTCGTCGACCATCAACAGCTTCAGCCAGTCCAGCAGTTCGGAGGTCGACGGCTTCTTCTTCAGGCCGGGCGTGTCGCGGATCTCGTAGAAGGTCTTCAGCGCCTCGGACACCAGCCGGGGTTTGATGCCGGGGAAGTGCACCGCGATGATCGCCTTCATCGTCTCGTCGTCGGGGAAGCGGATGTAGTGGAAGAAGCAGCGGCGCAGGAAGGCGTCGGGCAGTTCCTTCTCGTTGTTCGAGGTGATGACCACGATCGGCCGGACCTCGGCGCGGATGGTCTCGCCCGTCTCCTGGACGAAGAACTCCATCCGGTCGAGTTCCTGCAGCAGGTCGTTGGGGAACTCGATGTCGGCCTTGTCGATCTCGTCGATCAACAGGATCGGGCGGACGGGGGAGGTGAAGGCCTCCCACAGCTTGCCAGGCTTCAGGTAGTTGCGGACGTCGTGGACCCGTTCCTCGCCCAGCTGGCTGTCACGGAGGCGGCTGACGGCGTCGTATTCATAGAGGCCGTTGTGGGCCTTGGTCGTCGATTTGATGTGCCAGGTGATCAGCGGGGCGTTCAACGCCCTGGCCATTTCGTAGGCGAGGACGGTCTTGCCGGTGCCGGGCTCGCCCTTGATCAACAGGGGCCGTTCGAGGGCGACGGCAGCGTTGACCGCGATCTTGAGGTCCTGGGTGGCGATATAGTTCGAGGTGCCCTCGAACCGGTCGGTCGGCCGCGTCATCGGATGCTCCGTGGGTTCGGACCACGACTAGCCGATGGCGCGGCCGGTTAACAACGATCAGTTTCAGTTGATCCGTTTGGCCGAGACCGGGTCGCTGGCCGGGAAGGTTTCTTCCACGCCTTCGTCGAGGAGGGCTTCCTGGCGATCTTCGGCGTCGCCGTTTTTCTCTTTCAACTGGTCGGGCTTGCCTTCCAGACGCTCTGCGGAGCGGGCGTGCGGGGTGTCGGTATCAAGGTCGGGATCGCGCGGCCTTCCGGTGCCGTGGGGGGCGTCGGTCATTTTTCGTCTCCTACAGGGCCGTAGCCCAGGTCCTCGATATCGTCGTCGGACAGGGTCCTGGCCTCCCAGTGGGCTGCGCTGGCCTGCGCGCCCTGCACGTCCTCCATCAGGCCGGCATAGACCAGCTCCACCTCGCCCTGCCCGGGCTCGTCCGCGCCGAGGTCCGTCTCATTGATACGGGTTCCGTCGGCGCCGTACTGGGCGTCCGCCTCAGGGTCGACCCCATCGGCGCCGAGCGCGTCCTCGAGATTCTGATCGTCCTCGTCGAACTCCTCCTCGTCCGCGTCGCCATCGGCGAAGGTGACGTCGAGCACTTCTGGCATTTCCTCGAACGTCTTGAACTCGTTGGTGACGCCGCCGGTCTCCGAGGCGTCGTTGTTGTCTTCGTCGAAGACTTCGGACTGATCCTGATCGTCCAAATCTGGCATGGCCGCCTCCCTGTGTGAGAGATCAACGCCGTGGCTTTGCCGTGCGTTCCGTCCGGAGAGTCTGGACGAATTTCAGGATGACGAAACGGACGAAACGACTGGTCTGGTGAGGGAAATCAGAGGCTTGCGGCCAGTCGGTCTGCCCGGCGGACAGGATTACCGGAATTGGCGGTCCGGACGGCGTTACGGATTGTCAAAGACCGTTTGGGGGATAGTGTACGACAGGTTTGAGGGGAGCCTGCGATAAAGGCTCTAAATTGAGCCGGGGGTTGTTTTCAGAGACGAAATCGGACGATCCGTTGATGGGTATTGCCTTGTCGTCATTAAAAACCGTGCATGAGCGCGAAGGCGGGGAGGCACGAAAATCCAGTTACGTTACGTGAGCTCCCTCTTCCCCATGGGAAAGGGCAGGAGGTCAGCCCACCTCTGCCTCCAGCGCCGCCCGCACTGCCGCGATCGCCCTCGGCCAGCCATCGAAGCCGCCGGTCGCGAAGGTGCGGACGCGCGGATAGAAGGGGTAGCGGTCTGTGTTCAGCAGGTGCCAGTCGTCCGCAGCATGGATCAGCCAGGTCCGCGCTCCGGTCGCCGCCGCCAGGTTGGTGCCGGCGATGCCGGGACCGATGACGAGGTCCAGCGCGTTGGATAGGGCGGCAAGGTCGTCCAGGTCGTCCTTCAGATTGATCGGCGGGGTCCAGATCTTCACCCCGGCGGCTTCGGCGGCGGCGAGATCCTCGGTCACGTCACCGCACTGCAGGTTGACCATGACGCAGCCGGGCGTGGTCAGGACCGGCTCCCAGCGCTCGAAGCTGGAGAAGTAGCGGGCGCGCACGCCGGTGAGAACGAGGCTCTTCCAGTGCAGGCCGATCTTCAGGCCCGGGCCAAGCGCTTCCAGTTCGCTCTTCCAGTGGGCAACCCGCGCGGGGTCGGGCGTCAGATAGCCGTCGCGGTCCGGGAAGGCGGCCAGGCTCTGGCGATAGACGGCGCTGAGGCTGGCCATCGGTGTCCAGCAGTCGGCCTTGCCGTCAGTCTCCGCGACCTCCTCCATGAAGGGGCAGTAGCGGGTCAGGCGGCCCTCGATCCGTACCGCCCGGTGCCCGCCGACCACGGCGGTCGGGAGGGAGCGCTGGTATAGATCGACCAGGCGGGGTTCGACGGCGATGAAGACCTTGCCCTCCGGGCCGACCGCTTCGATCACGTCGGGCAGGCAGGTCCCGAACACCATCTCGTCGGCGATGCCCTGTTCGCCAACAACAAGAAGCCGCTTGCCGCGAATGTCCTCGGTCTCCGGATCCCACCGTGCAGCATCCACCACGACGTGCATCGCCTCGGGCATTTCCGGATCCAGCCGGACTTCGTAGGCGTCGAACCCCTCCTTGAGCCGGCCCAGGCCCAGCAGGGTCATGGCCCGCGCCATCCGCATCATGGCGTGCTCGTAGGGGGTCTCGGCGCCCTTCAGGGCTTCATCCAGATCGTCCAGAGCCTCTGCAGGCCGACCCAGTGGCTGGAGGACGTTGGCGCGATTGTAGCGCGCCTTGGCGAAGGCCGGGTCGATCCGCAGCGCCTCATCGAAGAAGGTCAGGGATTCCTTCATCTGGCCCTGGTCGCTGAGGACCGTACCGAGCGTGTTCCACAGCGTCGGATTGGTCTGCTCGATCTGGATCAGTTCTCGCAGGGCGTCGATGGCTTCCTGGTAGCGTTTCTGGTCGCGCAGGACGCAGGCCAGGTTGTTGGTGCCCTCGATATGGCCGGGTTCGATCAGCAGGAATTTCCGCAGCAGCTTCTCTGCGATGTCGAGGTGGCCGAGACGCTGGGCGAGGCGGGCCAGATCGTGGGCGATGTTCGCATCCTCGGGCCGGATGCGGAGCGCCGCGTCGTAGGCGTTCAGCGCTTCGGACAGGTGACCGGCCTTCTCACGGCAGATCGCCAGGACGTGCCAGGCCAGACCGTTCCTTCCATCCGTCTGGAGGATCGCCAGGCAGCGGCGCGCGCCGGCGTCATAGTCGCCGACCCGGATCGAGGCGAGGGCCGCCTTCAGCGATTCGATCGTCTTCTTCTGAGCCTTGAGGGTGGATCCCTTGCGGTCGGCGAGCGCGTGCGACAGGCGCCTGATCGCGGCGGGGGAGGCGGCGTCGCCGGCCGATCCCTGGGCCATCGGCATATGACCCAGGGCCAGTTCGGAGGGCGAGGGATCGACGACGGGCATGGCGGGTCTCGGCGCGGGAGAAGGGCTGATAAGGGGCAATACGGCCGCGCTCTAGAACACATGGTTAACTACGGCTGTTTAGCCTGCGGCAGTCACCGCCCGGCTATGTCGGAATCAAGCGGATGCAGGAGGGCGCCGATGCCGTTGAAACTTTCCTTGAAGCCGGGGGAGAAATTCGTCCTGAACGGAGCCGTCGTGCAGAACGGCGACCGACGCGGCGTGCTGATTCTGCAGAACAAGGCCTCGGTCCTGCGCGAGAAGGACATCATGCAGCTGGAGGACGTCACCACGCCCGCCAAGCGCATCTATTTCCCGGTCATGATGATGTACCTGGACGAAAGCTCCGCACCCAAGGTCTACGACGAGTTCGTCACCCGCCTGACCGAGTTCATGAGCGCCACGCGCAACCCGGCCGTCATGGTCGACTGCGTCGCGGCGTCGAAGCACGTGATGGCGCGCGAATACTACAAGGCCCTGATGAGCGCGCGGAAGATCGTCGACTACGAGGAAAGCCTGACCTGATGTTGAAGGCCTATGCCCAGGCGTCGACGCGTACCGAGACGCCGCGCGAGATGGAATACCGCCTGTTCGGACAGGTCACGCGCGCGCTGATGCACGCCGCAACCGTCGACATGAGCGACGTGAAGACCCGCATCGACGCCCTGGACTGGAACCGTCGCCTCTGGTCGGTTCTGGCCACCGACTGCTCCGATTCCGACAACCAGCTGAACAATCCGCTGAAGGCCCAGATCATCTCGATCAGCCTGTTCGTCGGCCGCCATTCCTCGGCCGTCATGCGCGGCGAAGAGGATTTCGAGCCCCTGATCGATATCAACCGTTCGATCATGCAGGGCCTGGCCCCGCAAGCTACGCCCGCGCCCTAGAGCCTGATCGGCGAAGGTGGAATCGCTTCGCGATTCCTCTGATGCCGTGAATAAGGCTCCAGATCCAGGTGAGAGCATGATTCACGCTTCATGTAGGACCCGCGAAGCGGGTACACCAGAAACGATCATGCTCCAGGACCCGTTCGGGTCGGCAAAGTAGGGCGCTGACTGGCGGGAAATTGCCGGGCGCCGCGAAGGCCGGATAACTTTCCCAATCCTTTCAATCTGATCGGCCCGGCGCGGTCCTTGCGAGACCGCGCGCAGGACCAGAACCGGTTCAACGGCCAGAAGGCCGCTCCCCCGACCAGAATGGAAGGACTCTACCATGGCCAACTCGGTCAATACGAACCTTGGCGCGCTCGTCGCGCTGCAGAACCTGAACGCCACCAACGCCGATCTGGCGATGACCCAGACCCGGATTAACACCGGGAAAAAGGTCTCCAGCGCCAAGGATAACGGGGCCATCTGGGCGATCGCCCAGGGTCAGCGGGCCGACATCGGCGCCCTGGGGGCGGTGAAATCCTCGCTCGACCGCGGCATATCGGCGGTGGACGTGGGACTGGCGGCCGGCGAGAGCATCTCGGATCTCTTGCTGCAACTGAAGGAGAAGGCACTGGCGGCGACTGACAAGTCGCTGACGACGGCATCAAGGAAGGCGCTGAACGAGGACTTCAAGTCCATCCGCGACCAGATCAACACGGTTGCCGGAAACGCCGACTTCAACGGGATCAACCTCTTGAAGACCGGCGCGACCGGCTTCCAGGCTCTGGCCAACGCGGCGGGCACGAGCTCGCTGACTGTCACCCCCGAGGTGCTGTCGCTGGGTTCGACGAACGTCACCGTTGCGACGACCACGACCATCGGCACCTCGACCCTGGCCGCCACGGCTCTGGGTCTGGTGAACGCCTCGATCGACAACGTGTCCTCCGCGCTCGCGCGTCTGGGCACCAAGTCGAAGGCTCTGGAGACCCACCGCACCTTCGTCGGGAAACTGACGGACGCACTGGAATCCGGGGTGGGCAATCTGGTGGATGCCGACCTGGCGAAGGAAAGCGCCAAGCTCCAGTCGCTGCAGACGAAGCAGCAACTCGGGGTCCAGGCGCTGGGCATCGCCAACCAGGCGCCTCAAATCCTGCTGTCGCTGTTCAGAAGCTGAGTAAGCGTACAGGACGCCGGGGATTTCGCTCCCCGGCGTTTTGCTTTTCGGAGCGCCATCGCCCGGCTTGGCGAGCCTCACTGATCGAGCGTGGGTTGGGTCGTCTCTCGCTGCTTGAGCGTGGCGATCACGAAATGCGGAGGGGGGCTTTGCGAAAGCTCCGAACCACCCCTACCTTCAACCTCCCTGTTCAACAGTCGAAAGGAGGTGATCAAGTGATCTCATTGTCCCAAACCCGTACGGTGACCGAAGCTTGGTCCTCTTGCGAGGTCCGGGCCTGATCCTTTCAGGCTGCTAAGGTCCGACCGTAACGCGGTCAGACAATGAGGCCCGCCGGATTCCTCCGGCGGGCCTTTTTGTTTGCCTGTGTCGCTCTACCGCTCGACGCGCGGCGTCTCGCTGCCTGAGCTAGGAGAAGAGCCCCTGAACCCCGTGGCCCACGCTCAGGAACCAGCCGGCGCTGGCGAGGAACAGGCGGGAGATCAGCTCCCAGGCGGCCCAGACGAAGATGCAGAAGCCGGCGACGCCCAGCCAGGCGACGCCGATCAGGACCCCGTCACGCTGCATCAGGCCGAAGCCGAACAGGGCCACGAACAGGGACGGGAACAGGTTGCCGCCGAAGATCGGTAGCATGACGATGAGAGTCAGCAAGGTCGTGACGACCCCGATCACGACCTCGGCGATTTCGCTGCTCATGAAATCGAGCCTCGGTCTGGACAGTCTCTCCACGAACTGGAGCGGCTTGCGCACCTTGCCGATGGTGGCGCGATAGTTCTCACGCGGCAGGCTGGATTTCAGCGCCCATCGGGGCATCCAGAGCTGATCGCGGCGAATGACCAGCTGCAGGCAGATCAGCAGCATGGGCGCGCCAAGGATCGTGGTCGAGCCGGGGATGGGGGAGGCGATGGCGTTGATCAGGCCGAAGAAGACCATCAGGGCACCGAAGCCCCGCTCTCCGAAGGCGTTCACCAGCTCGCCGAGATAGAGCTTCGGATCGTCCTTGGCCCCGATGTCGTCGAGCACCCGGGAGAAGGGCCGGTGGTCGCTCTGAAAATCGTAGTCGGGCATCAGAGATGGGCTCGGCGAGGGGTTATGACGATCTATGCACGCAGGCGACGAACCGCCACTTAACATTCCGAAAGAACTAGACGATCCGACCGAACCAATCGAACCCGGCGGTGAAGCCTGCGACGACAAGGGTCCAGGCGAGGATGAGGACGGCCACCGTGACGCCTGTCATGATCCAGCCCAGCAGTACCGCCAGGCCGTCCCGCTGCATGATGCCGAGAGAGAAGAAGCCGATCGCCACGGCCGGGATCAGGTTTCCTCCAAAGACGGGCAGGACGAGTATGGCGGACAGGCACAGGCAGGCGAGGCCGATCAGGCCCTGACCCAGACGCCCGGTCAGGAAATACAGACGCGGCCGCGACAGGGCCTCCGAGAAGCGGATGATCTTCATCAGCCGGCCACTGAGGGTGCGGAACCTGTCCCGCTTGACCGACGCCCCTCCGAGCCATCGGGGCAGCCACAGCCTGTCCCGGCCCCAGGCCAGCTCTGCGGACAGGAACAGCAGGGGCGCACCGGTCAGTGTCGTGCCGCCGGGCGGCCAGGGCAGCATGTTGACGATGGCGAACAGCAGCATGACGGCGCCGAAGGCCCGTTCGCCGAACGCCTCGACGATCTCGCCGAGATGCAGCCTCTCGCCGCCGTGCGCGCCCATCCGCTCCAGCGTATCGGAGAAGCGGCGGGGGCGGCCGGTCGAGGTCTCCGTCAGGCTCATGAGGCGACCTTAGAGCCCGAAGGCGACGGTTTCGAGCGGATCAATTGCGGCGCCTGGTCGACAGGGCTGCGCCGGCGGCCGTTTGCCGGGCTGCGGATTTGGCGGGGATGAGTGCGTCTTCTTCCCCGGAAGGAAGTCGACGCCAGCAAGGGAGGTTCCCGCCTAGCGGATCTGGTGGACCTCGACGTCCGCCGACACCCGGTCCCAGTTTCGATCGGCCGTAAGAACCGGCAGTGACAAGGTGGCGGCCAGAGCCAGACAGGCGCGGTCTCCCAGCGGCAGACCTGCGGTCCTCGTCTTCTCCCGCAACAGTCCGGCGCGGACAGCCGTCTGTGCGTCGAATGGGACTACGGTCAGCCCGAGCGCCTCGACCATTGAGAGGGCCTGCCGGTCCGAAAACTCAAGGTCGAGCAATCGGGTTCCCACTTCTGTCAGATTGACCGAGCTGATCAGCCGGCCGGCGCGCAGATCCGCCAACCGCTCACCGCCCGTTTCGCCCTTCAATGCCGCCAGCACCACCGAGGCGTCGATGACCGCCCTATTCACGCGCGGGTTCGGCGCGCCGATCGGCGATGAACTTTCCAACGACATCCATGTCGGCCGGTACGCGTTGTGCGAACATCTTGCGAGCACGGGCGAGGGCGTCGGACGCGGATGTTACGTTCACCGATCCCGCTGTCTTCACGAAAACGAGTTGATCGCCGGATGCGAAGCCCAGCTCGTGAACCAGCTGAGGCGTCAGGACGGCAGATCCGCCCGGGCCGACATTCACCGCCCAGCGACCGTCGCCGAGATCGTGTGCCGCAAGCTGATGATCGAACTCAACGGCCATCTCTGACAGGCCCAGAAGCGCCGCAGCCGAGACCTCGCCGTTGGTCGCGTCTTCGATACGCTTCGCCAATGTAATCGACGGTCTTCGCTGGCCGCTGCGAATAGAACTGAGGGTTCCAGCGCCGAGCCCCAATCGTCTTGCAAGCTCGGCCTGCCTGCCGCGCCTGCGTGAGAGATACTGGTCGAGGTTTGCCACTTGCGAACTAAAGGCTTGCCAAAGTTTGCGCGCAACTTACGACCCCAGCAGCTCCCGTCCGATCAGGAACCGCCGGATCTCGTTGGTGCCGGCGCCGATGTCGTACAGCTTCGCGTCGCGGACCAGCCGCTCGACGGGCCATTCCTTGGTGTAGCCGGCGCCGCCGAGGGCCTGGACGGCCTCCAGCGAGACCTTCACCGCGTTCTCGGAGGCGAGGAGGATGGCGCCGGCGGCGTCATAGCGGGTGGTCTTGCCGGCGTCGCAAGCCCTGGCGACGGCGTAGACATAGGTTCTGGCCGAGTTCAGGGCGACATACATGTCGGCCACCTTGGCCTGCATCAGCTGGAAGGAGCCGATGGCCTTGCCGAACTGTTTCCGCTCGCGAACGTAGGGCAGGACGACGTCCAGCGCCGCCTGCATGATGCCCAGCGGACCCGCCGCCAGCACCGCCCGCTCGTAGTCCAGGCCGCTCATCAGCACGCCGGCGCCGCCGCCGACGGGGCCCATGACATTCTCTTCCGGGACCTCGCAGTCCTCGAACACCAGTTCGGCGGTGTCCGAGCCGCGCATGCCCATCTTGTCCAGCTTCTTGGAGACGCTGAAGCCTTTCATGCCCTTCTCGATCAGGAAGGCGGTGACGCCGCCATTGCCCTCGCCGGTACGGGCGTAGACGACGAGCGTCTCGGCGTGCGGGGCGTTGGTGATCCAGAATTTCGTGCCGTTGAGGACGTAGCGATCGCCGTCCTTACGGGCCTGGGTGCGCATCGACATGACGTCGGAGCCCGATCCGGCCTCGGACATGGCCAGGGAGCCGACGTGTTCGCCGCTGATCAGCTTGGGCAGGTATCTGCGCTTCTGCGCGTCGCTGCCCCAGCGGCGGATCTGGTTGACGCAGAGGTTGGAGTGGGCCCCGTAGCTGAGGCCGATCGAGGCGGAGGCGCGGGAGACTTCTTCCATCGCCACGACGTGCTCGAGGTAGCCCATGCCGAGGCCGCCGTCCTCTTCGGGAACGGTGATACCGTGCAGACCCAGCTCGCCCATCTCGGGCCACAGGTCGCGGGCGAAGGTGTTGGTCTCGTCAATCTCGGCGGCCCTAGGGGCCAGGCGGTCGGCGGCCCAGCGGGCCGTGGTCTCGCGGATCATGTCGGCGTTCTCGCCGAGGCCGAATTCCATTGATTGGGGTGCGTTCGGAATGCTCATGGCGAGCGGCGTAGCACGATCCCTACCGGGGTGGGGAGGGGGTCTCAGTCCCCGCCGGGCAGACCGAAGCGACGGTAGAGGTTGATCGACGACACGCCGACGCAAGCCAGGCCGATCAGGGCCAGGACCCAGCCGATCAGGGTCAGTTCGTTGCCGCCGGACTGTTCCGCCGCGCGGCGGAAGGCCGCCATTGAGGCACCGAACGAGACCAGGCCCACGCCGCCCATGAAGATGAAGGGGCCGGTCTCGCTCCAGTCGAAACGGGCCGGAGCCTCCATCTCGATTTCGTGGCGCATGATCGAGCCGCCGCCATAAGTCAGGGTCAGGTCGTCGCCGAACAGATTGCTATCCGAGGCGTCAGGTGCGCCGCGTTGCTCGGGCGTCCACAGGGGACGTTCCATGGCGGGTTCGGGCGCATCCTCCAGCGGGGTCAGCACCAGTTCGGCGACCGGGGCCGGATTGACGACGACGGTTTCGACCGGAACAGCCGACAACTCGGCGATCGCCGCGATTTGATCGTTGTAGGGTGCGGTCTCTACAGCCTCGGGCACGGTCGTTTCGACCGCAGGCTCGGTCTTGCGGACCTCGGGCCCGGTGGGTTCCTCGCGGACCGTCGCCGCCTGCAGGAAGGGCAGGGGGCCGATCATCACGGAGCTGTAGGGCGCGTAACGGGTCGCGTTCAGGATCACGGTATCGACGACCGGCGCGGGGGTGGACGTCGGCTCCGGGGCGGTCCCGGTCTCGACCTTGGGAGCGGTTTCGATATCCGGTTCGGGAGCCAGTTGTTCGTCGCTCGGCGGCTCACCAGTCGGCTCCGGCGAGACGGCATCCGTCTCGGGCGGATCAGCGGCCGAAGGGTTGTCGTTGGAGGGCGCCGGCGGCGCATCGGTCTCGACAATGCGCGCGGTCGATTCGCCCAGCAGGGCGGCGACGGCGGCGGCCCGCGGGTCGACCGGAGCGGAGACGTCCCCGCCGGCGCCCGGGACCGGCTCGGGTCCGCTCAGGGCTTCGGTCCGGGACTCGACCTTCGGCTCGTCGAAGGGAACGACGATGGCGGGAAGAGGCAGGGGGGCGGACAGCAGGTCGGACAGAGCGACCGGCGTCAAAGGGTTGGCCACGAACAGGGCACGCTCGGCGGCGCGGCGGCGCAGGGCGGTCTCCGGCAGGGCGGGCTCGGGCCAGCCCATCATGGCGTCAGCAGCCTCGCCGGGCGCGCCGGCGTTGAGCCGCTGGCGGACGTCGGAACCGGCGAAACGATCGACGCCGACCGAGAAGGCGAAGCTCACGAGGGCGTCGAACTGATGCTGGTTCAGGTCGCCGGGGACAGCCTCATTGACCGACGCCTCGACGGGCAGGAGGTCGTAGCGCAGCAGCAGTTCGGCGTCGGATTCCGACACCGAGGCGCCCTCGCGGGCTGACAGGGTGTGGCCGTAGCCGATGATCCAGCCGCCTTCGGCGCGCTGGATCGCCCGGGGCCGGAAACCCTCGAAACTCTTGATCAGCACGATCCCCTCGCGGGAGACCTTGAGATTCTGCCTGGCTGCGTCGGACACCGGTAATGACCCAAATCGAGACAGGGCGCGGTCGCCCCACGGGGGAGGGAGCAAGGGTCGCGCCGTTCGACTTCGTTCTTACAACAGGACGATGGTCGCGAGGCCCAGGAAGATCAGGAACCCGAAGAAATCGGTCGTCGCCGTGACGAAAACGGCGGACGAGACAGCCGGGTCGAACTTCAGCTTGGACAGGGTCAATGGCGTCAGGACTCCGACAGTCGCGGCGACGACCAGGTTCAGCACCATGGCCGTGCCGATGACCAGTCCGATCTTCCAGTCCTCGTCCCGGAACCATAGCGCCGTGGCCAGGCCGATCAGCGGGGCGAGGATCAAGCCGTTGGCCAGGCCCACGACCAGTTCGCGCATGAAGGTCCTGGGCGCGTTCGAGCTGTTCAGTTCGCGCGTCGCCAAGGCCCGTACGGTCACCGTCAGCGCCTGCGTCCCTGCGTTACCCCCGATGGCCGAGACGATCGGCATGAGAATGGCCAGGGCGACGATCTGCTGGATGGTGCCTTCGAACCAGCCGATGACGCTGGCGCCGATGACGGCGGTGATCAGGTTGATGGCCAGCCAGGGCACGCGGCCGCGCACGATCTCGGTGACGGAAGACCCGCGATCCTCGTCCTGAACACCGGCGAGGCGGAGGATGTCCTCGCGGTTCTCTTCCTGGATGATGTTGACGATGTCATCGACGGTGATCTGACCGACCAGACGGCCAGCCGCATCGACGACCGGCGCCGAGATCAGGTGATATTTCTCGAAGACATAGGCGACCTCTTCCTGGTCGGTGTCGGCGGCGATGGCGTTCACCGACTCCATCAGGTCCGACAGCTTCACGGTCCGCGCGGCGCGCAACAGGCCGCTGATGGGGATGCCGCCGACCGGGCGGTTAAGCGGATCGACGACATAGATGTCGAAGAACAGCTCGGGCAGGTCCTCACCCTGGGCCCGGACGTGATCGATGGTGTCGCCGACGCTCCAGAACAGGGGTGCGGCCATGACCTCGCGCTGCATCAGGCGGCCGGCGGAGTCCTCCGCATAGCCCAGCGAGCTTTCGATCGCGGCGCGGTCGGTCGCCGGCATGGCGGCCAGCACCTTCTCGCGCTGGTCATCCTCCAGGTCCTCGACAACGGCGGCGGCGTCGTCGGAATCCAGTTCCTGCAGCGCTTCGGCCAGCGTGCCCGGGGCGACGCGTTCCAGCACCTCTTCGCGGATGCCGTCGTCGAGCTCCGGCAAGGTCTCGGCCAGCAGTTCGGGCGGCAGCCACAGGACCACGACGCCACGATGCTCGGCGGTCAGGAAACCCATCAGGTCCGCGACGTCTGCGGGGTGCAGGTCTTCCAGCAGGGAACGCAGCCGTATCCCGTCGCCGTCGTCGGCGGCATCGACCACCTTCTCCACGAAGGACGCTGTCAGGACATAGTCCTCGTCCAGCGCCTCGTGGTCTTCGTTGACGTCGGGATCGAGAGTGGCGGTTCGTTCGCTCACGCGGGGGCCTCCCTCTCTCGATGTGAATCAGCCTGGTAGTGCCGGATTCTTAGTCCCTAGTCTGATGGTGCGGTCGAGAAGACTCGAACTTCCACGGGTTGCCCCACAGCGACCTCAACGCTGCGCGTCTACCAATTCCGCCACGACCGCTCGCATCGGAGGGGGGCTGATAGCGGAGAGATAAAGCGGCGTCTAGGCCGAGCCGGCCATGAAGTCGTAGAGGTCGGCGGGGCGGGTGACGGTGATGGCGATCCGGTCTTCGCGAATTTCGATCTGGCCGCGGGCGACGGGGTGGTTGTTGGCGAGGATCCAGACCTCGTCGTGTTCGGAGGCGTCGAGCGGAATCACGGCGCCACGGCCCATCTTCAGGAGCTGGGACATAGGCAGCACGGAGCGGCCCAGCACGATGGACAGCTCGACATCGACGGCTTCGATCTGGCTCAAGGGATCTCCGGATACGCTGGAGGGTACTGGCGGCGGAACTTGCATTGGCGGCCCTCACGCTCACATTGAGGCCATCATGCTTGCCGAGCCGTTAAGCGCCGCCGTTTCCTCGCTGATCCGCCCCGACGGTCGTCCCGTCGAATGGGTGATCGAGCCCGGCTATGTTCCCTACGAGGACGCTGTCGCCGAGATGGAGGCCCGCGTCACCCTGATCGCAGCCGGCGAGGCGGCCGAGCGGGTCTGGCTGCTCGAGCATCCGCCGCTCTATACGGCGGGCGTTTCGGCGAAGGACGACGACCTGATCGATGTCGGGCGCTTCCCGGTCCACCGGACGGGGCGGGGCGGGCAGTTCACCTATCATGGGCCGGGCCAGAGGGTGGCCTATGTCATGCTGGACCTGAACCAGCGGGGCAGGGACGTGCGCGGCTTCGTGCGCGGTCTGGAGCAATGGCTGATCGGGGCGCTCGGCGAGCTCGGCGTCGCGGCCGATGTGCGCGAGGGACGGGTCGGGGTCTGGGTCGTCCCTGATAGCCGCTCCCCGTCTTCGCGGATGACAAGCGGAGAGGCCAAGATCGCCGCGATCGGCGTCAAGGTCAGGAAATGGGTCAGCTTCCACGGCATCAGCCTGAACGTCGAGCCCGATCTGGATCATTTCAGCGGCATTGTGCCATGCGGAATCGCCGAGCACGGGGTGACCAGTCTGCGGGACCTGGGCGTGCCCGGGACGATGGACGAAGCGGATGCGGCCCTGAAGACAAGTTTCGTCCGTGTCTTCGGAGTGGTCGAAAATGATGCTGCCGCCGACATGCGCTCTTAACGTTGAAGCTGTATTCTGACGCTGGTCAGGGTTGAGTCGCGTGAGGGGGGCTGCATGGATGGAATGATGGCGGTGTTCGCGCCTCAGACGCGCCCTGTGGCCGGCGCCGAACTGTCGACGTTCTTCGACGTCACCCTGGACATGCTGGTCATCCGCGACCTGGACGGCACGATCCTGAAGGTCAGCAGGTCGTGGGAAACCCATCTCGGCTGGCGCGCCGAGGAGCTGGAAGGGACGCAATTGCTGCGTCTGGTCCACCCGGATGACCTGCCGGCGACGCGAGAGAGCGTGGTCGAGGTGGAAAACCGCGTGGCCGGCGATCCCGTCCTGGGCCAGGTCAACCGCTACCGGCACCGAAACGGCGGCTATCGCACCCTGGAATGGCGCGCCCACCGGTTCGACGACCGGATCTACGGCGTGGCCCGCGAAGTCACCGACCGGGTCGCAGCCGATCAGGCCTTGATCGAGGCCAAGACCGCGGCCGAGGCAGCCAGCCGGGCCAAGTCCGATTTCCTGGCCAATATGAGCCATGAGATCCGCACCCCGCTGAACGGGGTCATCGGGATCGTCGATTCCCTGCGCCGCACGGAATTGAGCCCCGAACAGCGCGAGATGGTCGACCTGATCCAGGGCGCCGGGGTGACGCTGGAGCGGCTGGTTTCAGACATCCTGGACGTGTCCAAGATCGAGGCCGGCCAGTTGGACTTCGAATCCCGCCAGTTCGATCTTGGCGAGGCCCTGGCCGGGATCATCGACCTGTCACACAATCGCGCCGCCGAAAAGGGGCTGATGTTCGAGGAACGCCAAGGCTCTGGCGCGCGCGGCGTCTTCATGGGCGACAGCACCCGCATCGGCCAGATCATCAACAACCTGTTGTCCAACGCGGTCAAGTTTACCTCAGAGGGTTCTGTCACCGTCGACTGGGATGTGAGCGGCGACGAGGTCGGCGAGGGCGTCCTGACCTTCATCGTGTCCGACACCGGCGTAGGGTTCGACGCTGCTACAGGCGCGACCCTGTTCCAGCGATTCAACCAGGCCGACACCTCCATCACCCGGCGGTTCGGCGGCACGGGACTGGGCCTGTCTATCTGCCGGTCCCTGGCCGAGTTGATGGGCGGGGTGGTCGAGGCGCGGTCCTGTCCTGGCGAGGGCTCGACCTTCACCCTGACCCTGCCCTTGCAGCGCGTGGTGGCGCTCGAGGAGTACGACGGCCTGGCCGCCCCGGTCGCAACGGGGCCGGTTCCCCTCTATCTGCCCGAGCGGTCGCTGCGGGTCCTGCTGGCCGAGGACCATCCGACCAACCAGCGGGTGGTTCAGCTGATCCTGGGCTCGGCGGGGGCGGAGGTGGTCACAGTCGAGAACGGCGCCCTGGCCGTGGAGGCCGTGGCGCGGTCGCGCTTCGACGTCATCCTGATGGACATGCAGATGCCGGTCATGGACGGCCTGACCGCGACCCGCGCGATCCGCATGGCCGAGCGTGGTGGGCTGCGGACCCCGATTATTATGCTGAGCGCCAACGCCATGGCCCAGCACCGCTATGAGGCGCTGGCGGCGGGGGCGGACCTGCACGTGGCCAAGCCGGTGACGGCGGCGAGCCTGCTGGCCGGGATCGCCCAGGCGGTGGTGGAGTAGGGGGCGGTGAGCGGTCTCGCCCAATGTCCGACGGGGGTGGGTCACGTTGAAGAAGCCCGGCGACGCGATCAAATGTCTCCGGCGCTCAGGTTGTTGTAGGTATTTCTACATATTCTGGAATTGTGATTTTTACAGGAAATGGAAAGCATCATTTCTTGATGAACAAAAAAAGTCTCCAAGACCGATTTTAAATCGGCGAAACGGCAGCCCTAACCCTCGCCATATTGATTGTCGTTGCTTCACTGATCTTCCTGCTCTGGCGAGCTGCAGTTGGCGTTGACGAGATTGCAGACTCCTCGGAACGAGAACTGATGCGGAACGGCCTCGCTGCGAGAAGCGCGGAACTGCGAGCTGCCGTGGTGCCACAGGCCAATTGGGACGGCGCAGTTGCGAATCTCGATCAGAACTTCGACCCCGTATGGGCGGCGGCGAACGTCGGGACCTTCCTGACCCAGACCAGCGGATTCGATCTGGTCTCCGTGCTGGACAGTCGTGAAACAGTCGTGTTCTCGCGTGACAAGGACGGACCGGCATCGCCCGCCGTCGAGACCGCGCTCGCGGCGCACGCAATCCCCCTGATTTCCGAAATCAGACGGCGGGAAATCCAACGTGGCCCGTTCCGGCTGGAGCCAGGAAACACGCGGATGATTTCGTCGCCGATCCAGGCGTCAGCGGTCAGCCAGATCGCCGGGGCGCCTTATATCGTGGTTGCAACCTTGGTGCAGCCGGATTTTGGAACAGCGCTGCCGGGTGACCTTGCGCCAGTCATAGTCACCGCAGAGGCGATCGATTCGTCATTCATCGGCGTTCTTGCGGATCGATACGATTTGCAAGACGCCCAGATTGTGCCGATTGCAACTCCGTTGCCTTCCGACAAAGTAACGATCACGATCGACGATCAAAATGGTCAGCCGTTTCTCTCGTTAAGATGGACCTCACATCGTCCTGCGATCCATTTTATTTCTATTACATGGCCGTATATCGTAGCGTTTGTAACCATAAGCGCAGCTGCGATTTTTTACTTCAGCCTGGTGGCCCGGCGGTCGCAGCGGAGTTTGAAGGTTGCGCTCGCTGCCGCAGAACAAGCCAGTCGGTCCAAATCAGAATTTCTGGCCTCGATGAGCCACGAAATAAGAACGCCTCTGAATGGCGTGATCGTATCGCTTCATCTTTTGAAGACTGAACCTTTAACATCAGAAGGGAAAAAGTTGCTCGAGGCGGCGTCGAGTTCGGGAGAGCTTGTCAATTCCGTCATCAACGACATTCTCGACTTCAGCAAGATCGAGGCGGGCAAGATGTCACTCTCGCCCGAGACCACCGATATCAAGCGCCTTGTTCAGTTGATTGCCGCCACCTTCGAACCCCAGTGTCTGAAGAAGGGGCTCGCGTTCCGCTGTCGCATAGATCCTTTGGTAGGGGAGGCGCACCTGGATCCTCTAAGACTGAAGCAATGTCTTTTCAATCTGATCGGGAATGCTGTCAAGTTCACACCAGAGGGGCATGTCGAGATGATCGTCACTTCCGTCGAACGTGATGAGGGGCGAGTCCTTTGCTTCGATGTCTCGGATGCGGGCATTGGTATTTCGACAGAGGCCCAGGCTGGTCTGTTTCAGCGGTTCGAACAGGCCGACAGATCAACGACGAGAACCTTTGGTGGCACAGGCCTTGGCCTGGCGATCACGCGAAAGATCGCCGAACAGATGGGCGGGGGTGTCCACCTGGTGAGTGAAGCGGGCAAGGGCTCGACGTTTCATCTCGAAATTCCTGCTCCGCACTGCGGACCACAGCAAGCGACGGAAGCCCAGGACGCCGGCGACAGTCTGCTCGACGGGACCCGTGTTCTTGTGGTCGATGACAATACGACCAATCTGCTGATCGCCTCGACCCTGCTCCGGCGCATGGGTGCGGTGGTGAAGACAGCGCAGAGTGGGCCAGAATCCATCGAAATGGCGTTGAACGCCCGTTTCGATGTCATCCTGATGGATATCCAGATGCCGGAAATGGATGGGCTGGAGACGACCCGCCGAATGCGAGATCTGGCTGGACGCATCGGGCGTGTTCCCGTCATTGCGCTGACTGCGAATGTGCTCGACTCTCATCGGGCGGAATACATGGCGGCGGGCATGGACGGAGTGGTCGGCAAGCCAATCTCGCCAGCGCTTCTGTTGCAGGAAATCCTGTTGATTGGGGCGGCCGAACGAGCAACCGTCTCCGCAGCCTGATCGACATCCGGCTTCAGCGCGCGCCGGGCTCACGGTTTCGGGGGCCTGGCGTTGGGGTTGGTGCCCGCCGATCAGGCTCTATCGGCGCTGCCGACCGCCGGGGGGGGGGAATCGGTCTCACCTCGCCAGCCCACTCGACGACATCGCTTACCCGTCGAATTTCGGCATCGCCTGTGTCCGTCCATCTGAAGCCGGCATGGCAAGGCCTGATAGACCTCGCCGCTCAGAGTGGAAAAGCGACGTCCACGACAAGTCCCGTTGGCTCCCAGGATCGGGTGATGGTTCCTTTGATCTGAGCCACGACGCTGGCTTTCAGAGACGAGCCAAACCCTTCCCGCGTGGGCGCCACGACCTGCGGGCCCCCGGTTTCGCGCCACTCAAGCATCACTTGTTGCTCCTTGACAGTCCAGGTGACCGACACGCGCCCACCGACCCGGCTACAGGCTCCGTACTTGTTCGCATTCGTCGCCAGCTCAAGGAGCAGCATGCTGATCGGCTGAACCTGCTGTGGCGACAGGGCGACCTCGGGACCTTCGAATTCGGTAGCTTCCCTGGGGCAGAGGGCCTCCAATTCCTCCCTCACGACATCTTTGAGTCGGCCCCCTTCCCATCGACGACTGGCCAGGGACGTCTGCGCGCGCGCTAGGGCGTTGATCCTGCCCACGAGGATTTCCTTGTAGGATTCCAGATCGTCGGCACGTGTAAGGCGTGTGAGCGAATGCACGATCGATAGGACGTTTCGCGCGCGGTGATCGACCTCGTGCATCAGGAGCCTTCGGGCCTCCTCGTTGCGCTTCTCCTCGCTGATGTCGCGCGCCTCGATAATCGTACCGACGACCCTGGCTTCGTCGTTTCGGATCGGGCTGGCGGTGAAGGCGACGGGGTAAAACGAACCGTTCTTGTGAATGAAAACCTCTTCCCCCGGCGTCCCGGCGTTTTCAGGGAAAGCCCGGTCGATAGCGCATTCTGAAAGCGGGAAAGGCCGTCCGTCCGGGTAGGTATGATGGATCACATCATGAAGCGGGCGTCCGGTCGCCTCGGCAAAGGCATGACCCGTGAGTTTTTCGGCGGCCTTGTTCATGAACGTGCACTGTTGACTCTCGTCCATGACGAAGACGGACATGGTGGTGTTGTCCAGGATCGCATCAAGCCGACGAGCAAGCGCGCGGGTTTCCTGCTCCAGACGACGGTGCGCGGTGATGTCCTGAATCGCTGCGTAAAAGACGCAATCGCCCTCCTCTTCAAAGAGTTGAAGCTGGACGGCCACATTGTAGTCGGTGCCGTCCTTGCGGCGATGAATCGTCTCAAAGTCCAGACGTTCGATCTCTCCCGAAAAAAAGCGGGCGGATCATGGACAGGAAATCGGCCCTGCCTATCTCTGGTTTCAAGTCCCAAGGCGTCAACGCGGAGAGTTCAGCGCTGATATAGCCAAGATTTTCCCGCGCGCCTCTGTTGACGAGCAGAAACGTGAAATCGTTAGCCGAGAATATATAGACTTCGCTTGTCGCCTCTTCGACGATCCGTCCCAGACGCTCGCTGGTGACGCCGATGTTATAAGTCATATTCTAACGTTCCGCAGGCTAGGCTATGCACACTTGCCAATACGTAGATAACCGATCGCCCGGCGGCAATATGGTCATGGCTCCAGCCGAAATGGGCCGATCACGGCTGGCCACGGGACTTTTTCACAGTATCCGTCGGAAGCGAACATCGCATCATGGCGACGGCTGCGGGGCTGAGAGCGACCTCCCGCTCGCGAAGCCATACCCTTTTTGACATGCCGGGCGCAGCGCGGAGGAGTCCCGGAGCGGCGGCGATGAGTCAGCCGTGTGCGCGACAGGTTGGCTGCTGTGCGCCGCCTAGTTCCGGCTCTCCGGCGCGAAAGCGCTTTCGCCCGGACTGACGAAAGGGGGCCAGGCGCCTGTTCGTTGGAAGCCTATCCGAACTCGACCAGTACATCGTCCGCCGCGACCGGGTCGCCGGCCTTGGCGCCGACAGCTTTCACCACCCCGTCCCGCTCCGCCTTGAGGATGTTCTGCATCTTCATGGCCTCGATGACGGCGACGGTCTCGCCGGCCTTGACCTCCTGGCCGACTGTCACGGCGATGGAGACGACGAGGCCGGGCATGGGGGACTGGATCAGTTTAGAGGTGTCGGCGGCCTGTTTCTCGGGCAGGCGGGCGAAGAGCTCGGCCATGCGCGGAGTGAGAACGCGGACGCGGGCTTTGGTGGCGCCGGTGCGGATCTGGAAGCCGTCGGCGATGCGGGCGACCTCGGCGGTATACGGCGCGTCGTCGAGGACGGCGCGGAACTGGGCCTGGCCCGGGCGCCAGTCGATTTCGTTGAGCTGGAGGGCGCGGTCTTCGCCGGCGAGGTCGAGCGTCAGGGCCTCTTCCTCGTCATAGCCCAGGGTGACGCCGTGCGCGTCGCGGTCGATGAGGACGATCCAGTCTGTGCGGTCGGATGGGTCGCCGGACTGTTCGCTGATGATCTCGTTCATCGCGGCGGCCGTGGCGATCAGGATGTCGATCCGGCGGCGGTCGGGAGCGGCGCCTTTGAAGCCGTCGGGGAACTCGTCCTTGATGTAGGAGGTCGAGAGCTGGCCCGACTTGAAGCGGTCCTGGTCCATGACAGCGGCCAGGAAGGGGACATTGTGGCCGACGCCCTGCAGGTGGGTGTCCTCCAGCGCCCTGGCCATGCCCTCGACGGCGCCCAGGCGGGTCGGGGCCCAGGTGTTCAGCTTGGCGATCATGGGATCGTAGAACATGGAGATCTCGTCGCCCTCGCGGACGCCGGAATCATTGCGGACCGTGTAGGTCCCGATGGGGCTGTCGTGCTCGCCCTCTTCCGGCTGGTCGTAGTGGACCAGGCGGCCGATGGAGGGAAGGAAGCCGCGATAGGGGTCCTCGGCGTAGATGCGGCTCTCGATGGCCCAGCCGTTGATCTTCAGGTCGTCCTGACCGAAGGACATGGTCTCTCCGGCGGCGGAGCGGATCATCTGTTCGACCAGGTCGACGCCGGTAATCAGTTCGGTGACCGGGTGTTCGACCTGGAGCCGGGTGTTCATCTCCAGGAAGAAGAAGCTGCGGTCTTGTCCCGCCACGAACTCCACCGTGCCGGCCGAGTCGTAGTTCACCGCGCGGGCCAGGGCGATCGCCTGTTCGGACATGGCTTTCCGCGTCGCGTCGTCCAGCAGAGGAGACGGCGCCTCCTCGATGACCTTCTGGTTGCGGCGCTGGATCGAGCACTCGCGGTCGAACAGGGAGACGATGTTGCCGTGTTTGTCGCCCAGGACCTGGATCTCGATGTGGCGAGGGTCGATGATGAACTTTTCCAGGAAGACGCGGTCGTCTCCGAATGCGGTCAGGGCCTCGGCCTTCACGGCGGAGAAGCCCTCGGCCATGTCGGCGTCGGAGTGGGCGACGCGGATACCCTTGCCGCCGCCGCCGGCACTCGCCTTGATCATGACCGGATAGCCGATCTCGTTGGCGATCTGGACGGCATGCTCGTCGGACTCGATCAGCCCCATGTAGCCGGGGACCGTCGAGACGCCGGCGGCGTGCGCGAACTTCTTGGACGTGATCTTGTCGCCCATGGCCTCGATGGCGTGGGAGTTGGGACCGATGAAGGCGATGCCCTCGGCCTCCAGTCGGCGGGCGAAGACGGGGTTCTCGCTGAGGAAGCCGAAGCCCGGATGGACCGCCTCGGCGCCCGAACGGCGCACGGCCTCGACGATCTTGTCCTGGACCAGATAGCTCTCGGCGGCGGGGGAGGGGCCGATGTGGATGGCCTCGTCGGCCATCTCGACGGCCATGGAGCCGGCGTCGGCGTCGGAGTGGACCACGACGGTCCGGATGCCCATGCGGCGAGCGGTCTTGATGATCCGGACGGCGATCTCGCCCCGGTTCGCGATCAGGATCTTGGAAAACATGAAGCGGTTCGTAGGCGGGCGCTGCGGGCGTGTAAACGGCGGGATACAGGCTCGCCCGTCGGGCGAAGCGTCACAAGGCTGCCGTTCTGGGTTGGCAAGGTCGGGGTGTATCGGCTTTAACTCGCGGCCGAACCATTCGCATCCCCCGCCTGGAGTTCGTTTATGACCCGCTTTCTGACCGCCGTTTCGGCGGCCGCCTTCCTGCTTGTCGCGGGGACCGCCACCGCGCAGGATTTCCGCGCCCTGGCCCGCACCGACCTGCAGGCGGCGCATGACGCGCTGCGTGACAACCACCCCGCCGCCGTCATCCCCGGCGCGGCCGGAGACACCTTCCGCAGCTGGATTGACGCCGGTCTGGCCGACGCCAACGGCCGGATTGGCCAGGTCAACTCGGGCGACGCCCACGCCTATCTGATGCGCTACTACGCCGGCGGCTTCCGCGATTCGAACATCGCCATCACGCCGTCGTTCGAAGGCCTGGGCCCGTATTTCGGCATCAGCTGGACGGGGATCACCACCGGCTGGCGCAACGGCCGCTATGAAGTGACCTATGTGAAACAGGGCGTGCGCAACGCGCCGCGCATCGGCGACATCGTCGTCAGCTGCAACCTGACGCCCATCGAAGAGTACGCTCGCGCCAAGCTCGACAAGTGGGAAGGCAACCTAGACACCGAGGCTGGTCGCGTTACCTCGGCGCCGTATCTGCTGTGGAACCGCAACAACCCGTTCGCGGCGGGCACGCCCTCGACCTGCGAATTCAAGCGCGGTGATCGCGGTCGTCCGCGCGCCGCCGAATTGCGCCCCATGCCGCTGGTCGCCGGCGACCTCGAAGCCGCCTATCGCGCCACCGTCTATATGCCGCCCGCGACACCGCTGAACGTCGAGACCGTCAACGGCCGTCCGTGGGTGCACGTCCATTCGTTCGCCGACAGCGCCGGCTGGGATGCCTTCAACTCGCTGGTCGAAGGCCAGGCGGGCGCGCTGCGGGCTCCGGCCGGCTTCGTGCTGGACCTGCGGGCGGCGCGAGGTTCCTCGGCCTACACGTCGACGGCGCGCGGCTATGGGCTGGCCAACCGCATCTGGACCCCTGAGTTCACCGTCAGCCGCCAGCCGGCTGCCGGCGAGATCACCTATCGCGCCACCCCGGGCAACCGCACCTGGTACGCCGAGACCCTGGGCCGGATGCAGGCCGATCCGCGCTTCGTCCAGGAAGCCGCGCCGGTGATCGCCCAGACGCAGGAAATCGTCGCCGCCTTCGACACGGCCATCGCCGCCGGTCAGCAGACCTTCACCCTGGCCGGACGCGCCGCCGTCGCCGACACGGGCGCGGCAAACCCCGTTCAGGGCCCGGTCGTGGTTCTGGTGGACGCAGGCTGCTCGGGCGGTTGCCTGGACACGCTGGACCTGCTGACGCGCCTGCCGAACGTGCGCCTCGTCGGCTCGACCACGGCTACGGACACCATCTTCATCGAACCGACCGTCGCTCGCCTGCCGTCCAACTACTCGGACCTGAGCTATGGCCACAAGGCCTGGACCAGCCGCCAGCGCGCTAACAACCAGCCATTCACCCCGGCGCAGGGGCTGACCTACACCGGAAACCCGGCGGACGAGAACGCCGTGCGGACCTGGGTGGGGACGCTGTTCGGCGGCTGATTCAGGCTGAACGACCGAGATCAGGCCGGGCGGGGGAAACCTCGCCCGGCCTTTTCTTTTGCGGCATGGTCGTCTCCCTCCCCGTTCGGGGAAGGGGGTCGCATAGCGACCGGATGGGGCGGCAGAGCGATCCGGACACACGACAGCGGGGATTTCCCTTGCCGCCCCCACCCGGTCTCTGCTTCGCTTCGACCACCCTGCCCCGAGGGGGAGGGAGAAGACCGGGCCCTCTTGGAACCCTGGGTAACGGTTCCCATTTCCCGTCCATGACCGACATCACCGATACCCGTCCGAACCTGTCCGCCGCTGGATACGACCTGACGCCGCCCAGTGAGGGCCAGCGCGTGGCGCTGGAGGCCGATCTGAACGCCGAGGAGAAGCGGGTCCTGCTGTCGCACGGCACCGAGGCGCCGTTCTGTGGCGTGCTGCTGGGCGAGAAGCGGGCGGGGGTGTTCGTCTGCCGTGAGTGCGGCCTGCCGCTGTTCAAGGCGACGACCAAGTTCGAGAGCGGCACGGGCTGGCCGAGCTTCACCCAGCCGGTCAGCGAGGATCACATCACGGCGATCGAGGACCGCGCCTATGGCATGGTGCGCGTCGAGACGACCTGCGCCCGCTGTGGCAGCCACCAGGGGCATGTGTTCCCGGACGGCCCGCCGCCGACCGGCCTGCGCTACTGCATCAACTCTGTGGCCCTGTCGTTCGTGGAGGAGGGCCGGCCTCTGCCCGACCCGCTGGGGCGCGGCGACGGGGTGGCGTGATCGCCTCAACCAAGATGGGGCTGAAACTTCACCATCACGGTCCGGCCTCAATCCGCGTTAGGATAGTCGCCAGTCCGGAGTCCCGCCCATGCTGATCGCTCTCGCCCTGGCCGCCATCCTCGCGCCCGAGGATCCTGACGGCGTGGTGACCACGGCTCCGCGCGGAGCCGGCGCGGTGATGGTGGGGGCCGAGGCGCCGACCACCGACGCGCGGCCCGAGGCGGCCCAGGTGGTCGCCGTGGCCCCTCACAATCTGACCACGCGCGACCAGATCGACCGCTGGGTCGCCGCCCGTGCGCCCGAATCGGAGCCGTTCGCTGTGGCCTCGGGCCCGCAGGACGACCGCAAGATGCACGGCTTCGTCAGCGGCTCGATCGGGACGAACGATTATTCCTCCGTGTCGGTCGGCGTATCCCTGCCGATCGGCGAGAACGGCCGGCTGGACCTGGCCTACAGTCAGACGAAGAACGGCTATGGCTATCCGGGTTACGGCTACGGCGCCTACGGCTATCCGGGCGAATACGGCTATGGGGATGTTGGCTATGGCTATGGCTCGCGGATCCGGCCCTATGGCGTCTATGATTCGCTCTACGGCTCGCAGGGCCGTTCGCGGTCGATGTCGATCGGCTTCAGTTGGGATGAGGACAAGGGGCGGCGCGATCGGGCGCCCTCCCTGACCGCCGAGGACTGAGAGCCAACCGCCTGCACGCACGGCGTGGACTGAAAACCAAAAAGGCCCGGTCTCGCGACCGGGCCTTATCGTTTCGGAATGGTGCCGCCGGGGGGAATCGAACCCACGACCTCAGCCTTACCAAGGATGCGCTCTACCACTGAGCTACGGCGGCCTGTTCCGAGGAAGCGGCCGTATAGCCACTCAACTGCCGGGGGGGAAGCCCATTTTCCCTTGCCCCGAAACTTTTCCCGAGGCTGAGTGAAGTCATGACCAAGCCGCCCGAGTCCTCGACGCCGACGTCCGCCGATGCGACGCCGCCCGCGCTCCGGACGCCGGCAGAGATCGAACGGGCCGAACGCACGGTACGGCTCGCTAGGGCGCTGCGGGACAATCTGAGGCGACGCAAGGCAGTTCAGCCGAAGCGTGACAGGCCGGAGAACTAGGTGGTGTGGACAAAGTGTCTGATCCACAGTCGGATGGATGCGACGACGACGAAGCCGAGGAAGCTGTCGGCGGTCTTGTCGTATCGGGTAGCCAGTCGTCGGCTGTGTTTGAGC
>NZ_JAFCVJ010000030.1:0-30325 GCF_049896985.1 Brevundimonas sp. SL161
CGAGGGAACCAACCGACATGGTTGTATCTTTCAAAAAGACCGCAGAGTGTCAGTATCATCGTAATGACCATCACTGGTCATCGCTAGGACACCGCCGCCTGCGTTTCTCTTTCCAAATCTACAATGTCAAAGACCAGACCGGCTGGGCCGGGGCACACTGTTTAACGCCGGTGTCCGGCGGAGGCGGGGATTTAGGCGGGGGCGGCGTTCCGGTCAAGCGGCCATTTCGTGTTCCGCCGAAAAAAGACTGCTGGGGTCCAGATGGCCGCAACGCGGACTCCTGCGCCCACCTGCCGTCTGACGTTAAAGAAGCCCTGCCATCGGTCGCAGGCCGCGCGGCTCGACCCGACCCGACCCGACCGCGGAGGATCCGCTCCATGGCTTGTCGATGGGCCTTTGACAGAGTCGCGAAGAATGCGGCGTCTCGCTGGTCGACAATCGCGGCCAACCGGAGAACACGCGTTTCGGCTTCTGCCGTGAGCATTATGGAATGTGTACGGCCGTCAGAGTGATGCCCGCGACGGGTGAGCAGGCCTTTGTCGGGGCTGACAGGTTAACCGTGCCAAGTGGAGACCTGCCCTACCCTGCCTGAAATCAGTCAACGGCGGCCGCCCAGGCGGTCGCCGCATCGGCGCGGAAGCGCCGAAGGGTGGGTCTGCTGATCAGATGCCGTTGGATGTTGAAGGTGTTGTAGATCGCCGCGTGGGTGGTGAAGAATCTCTGGGCTGAGGCTTGCGATTTGAACCGCTGCTACTGCCGCTCTCGTCGTCGGATCGGAAGGTGTGAGTTCTCTGCCTGATTGTTCTCCCGAAGCCCGCCCGGTCGGTGCAAATGCCTGAGTTCCAACACATCGAGCGCTGCGCCATATGAGGCGAGGCCGGCGGTCGTGATCGTCCGCGGCTCGATCGGCTGGCTTTTAAGGAGACGCCTGAGCCGCCTCAACGCGGCCCCCGTGTCCCGCCGGCGCTGGACCACGAGGTCGAGGACCTCGCCTTCGTCATCCACAGCCCGCCACAGATACATCCGCTTTCCGCCGATCGGACAAACCATCTCGTCCAGGCGACAGCGAGGCGAAGGCACAGGCCGAAGCCGCTTCAGCCGCCTCGCGATCAGCGGGCCGAACGTGAACGTCCAGCACCTGATCGTCTCATAGCTGACGTCGATCTCGCGATGCGCCAGGAGCTCTTCGACGTCGCGAAAACTTAGGCCGTACCGGAAGTACAGCCACATGGCATGGCGAATCACAGCCGTCCGAACCCGGTGGAGCTCGAACAAAATCGGCTTCACGAAATGTCTTCTCCCCCAGTGGCCTACAGCCGAATTACTGGAGAACTTTTAGCGTTCGCCTGACAGCACCCGACGGTATCAGGGGGCGTCACAGGGTCGAAATCGGCACGCCATAACAGTCCCGGTCACCTTAAAAAGCGTACGGCTCTGACCGGGCGTCCACCGACACTGTGGTCTCGCCGTCGAAAGTCAGGCGCAGTCTCCCCGCGATCACCGACACGCAGCGTTCGACGTCAGGGAACAGGGAACGGGCGCCGGGTCCGAGGACATCAGCGACGCTGAGGCGCCAGTCGAAGTCGTCCAGGTCCGCTCCCGGAGGCCAGGCCGCGATTTCACGCTTGAAGCCGCCTAGGTTCTTCCTGGGCGTCGCTGTCCGGTCGCCGGCGACCAAAATCGTCGAGATCATCCCAGGATGCCGGGCAGGTCGAGCCCTTTCTCGCGCGCCGTGTTCAGGGCGATATCATAGCCCGCGTCGGCGTGGCGCATGACGCCGGTGGCCGGGTCGTTCCAGAGAACACGCGCGATCCGCTTCGCTGCCGCCTCGGTGCCATCGCAAACAATGACCAGACCGGCGTGTTGGGAAAAGCCCATGCCGACCCCGCCGCCGTGGTGGAGCGAAACCCAGGTCGCGCCCGAGGCCGTACTCAGCAGGGCGTTCAACAGGGGCCAGTCGGAGACCGCGTCAGATCCGTCGCGCATGGCCTCCGTCTCACGGTTCGGCGACGCGACAGAGCCGGAATCGAGATGGTCGCGGCCGATGACGATGGGACCCTTGAGCTCGCGTGAGGCCACCATCTCGTTGAAGGCAAGGCCGAGCCGGTCGCGGTCGCCCAGACCGACCCAACAGATGCGCGCAGGCAAACCCTGAAACCTGATCTTCTCGGCGGCCATGTCGAGCCAGTTGTGCAGGTGCGGATTGTCGGGGATCAGCTCCTTCACCTTGGCGTCGGTCTTGGCGATGTCCTCGGGATCGCCCGACAGGGCCACCCAACGGAACGGGCCGATGCCCCGGCAGAAAAGCGGGCGAATATAGGCAGGGACGAAGCCGGGGAAGTCGAAGGCTTTTGCGACGCCGGCCTCCTTCGCCATCTGGCGGATGTTGTTGCCGTAATCGACGGTGGGCACGCCGGCGGTCTGGAAGTCGAGCATCGACTGGACATGTTCGGCCATCGAGGCACGGGCGGCCTGTTCGACCTGGTCGGGCGCCTGGGCGCGCATCGCTGTCCACCGCTCCATCGTCCAGCCCTTCGGCAGATAGCCGTTGATCGGATCGTGGGCTGAAGTCTGATCGGTGAGCAGATCGGGCCGGACGCCGCGCCGGAACAGTTCGGGCAGAAGTTCGGCCGCGTTGCCGAGAAGGCCGACCGATATCGGCGCCTTCGCCTCGCAGGCGGCGTGGATCAGGGCGAGGGCCTCGTCGAGATCCTCGGCCGCCTGATCGAGATAGCCGGTGCGCAGACGCATGGCGATCCGGCTTGGGTCACACTCGATCGCGAGACACGATGCGCCAGCCATCACCGCCGCCAGCGGCTGGGCTCCGCCCATTCCGCCGAGTCCGGCGGTCAACAGCCAGCGGCCCGACAGGTCTCCACCATAGTGCTGGCGGCCCATCTCGACGAAGGTCTCATAGGTGCCCTGAACGATGCCTTGGGCACCGATATAGATCCACGACCCGGCCGTCATCTGGCCGTACATGGCCAGACCCTTGCGATCGAGCTCATTGAAATGCTCCCACGTCGCCCAGTGGGGGACGAGGTTGGAATTGGCCAGAAGGACGCGGGGGGCATCGGCATGGGTGCGGAAGACGCCGACCGGTTTGCCTGACTGGATCAGGAGGGTCTCGTCGTCCTCGAGCCGGCGCAGGGTGTCGACGATGGCGTCGAAGCTCTTCCAGTCACGGGCGGCCCGACCGATGCCGCCATAGACGACCAGTTCCTCGGGCCGTTCAGCAACGTCGGGGTCGAGGTTGTTCATAAGCATCCGCAGCGCCGCCTCGGTCAGCCAGCTCTTGCAGGTACGCTCAGCGCCTCGGGCAGCGCGAATGACGCGGGTGGGGTCTTTGCGGTTCATGACGGGCTCGGAGTTTCAGTAAAGGTCAGGCAGGCGATCAAGATCGCCTGCAAGGTGGCCCGCAGAGGCTCAGCCTGTTGAGGGTCGGAGGGAGAGGGCCATGTCGTGGGCTCCGGCGCTTGAGCCGGGTCGTCCATGTACCAGCGACAGGCCAATTCCATCGGGATCGCATTGATCCCCATTTCGGGCCTGCCGTAGTGTCGTCTGATCGAGCCGCCCCGAAGCCGGCCGTTGATGACCCGACTGAACGGTCCGGCTTTGCAGGGGGAGGCGCCCGCCGGATCGCGGTTCACGTCGATCACGCTCCGGCTTGTCCGGGTGCGGATCGTGGTCGCGCCCAGGTCGGTCGCGAAGCCATAGAGTTTATCGACCCACCAATCGGCGTCTCTGGTCGCCAGCCAGGGCGAGACGAACCTGCCGGCGAGTTCCGCCGGAATGTCCGAGCCGGTGTGCGGCAGGCTGACGATCAGCGGCCCGGGGCCGCGATGACCCTCGAGCCATTCCATCAACAGACTCCGGGCAAGGAGACGCCAGCGGCCGTGACTATGGCTCCTGAGCGAATGAGGGCGAGCGCGGCCTCGATATCGGGATGGAAATGGCGGTCCTCCTCCAGGTGAGGAACGGTGTTGCGGAGCAGGGCCCGCGCGGTTTCCAGAGCCGCGCTCGACCGCAGCGGGCGGTGGAAGTCGCAGCCCTGCACGGCTGCCAGAAGTTCGATGCCGACCACGGCGTTGGCCGATTCGACCATGGCCAGCAAACGACGCGCGCCGTGGGCGGCCATGGAGACGTGGTCCTCCTGATTGGCTGAGGTCGGGATGGAATCCACGCTGGCCGGATAGGCCTTCTGCTTGTTCTCCGACACCAGGGCCGCAGCCGTCACCTGGGGGATCATGAAGCCGGAGTTCAGGCCGGGCCTTGCGGTGAGGAAGGCGGGCAGGCCGGACAGGGCGGGATCCACCAGCATGGCGATCCGCCGTTCCGACAGAGAGCCGATTTCGCAGATCGTCAGCGCGATCATATCGGCAGCGAAGGCGACCGGCTCGGCGTGGAAATTGCCGCCCGACAGGGCTTCGTCGGTCGCCGGGAAGATCAGCGGGTTGTCACTGACGCCGTTCGCCTCGATCAACAGGGTCGTCGCCGCCTGACGCAGGACATCTAGCGCGGCACCCATCACCTGTGGCTGGCAACGCAGGCAATAGGGGTCTTGCACGCGTTCGTCATCGATGGCGTGGGACGCCCGGATGGCTGACCCGTCCATCAACATCCGAAGCGCGGAAGCGGTCTCGATCTGGCCGAGATGACGCCGCAGCGCATGGATCCGTGGATCGAACGGCGTGTCGGATCCCTTGGCCGCCTCTGTCGACAGGGCGCCGGCGATGAGCGCGCTCTGGAACAGGGTCTCAGCGCCGAACAAGGCGGCAAGCGCATTCGCGGTCGAGAACTGGGTGCCGTTGAGCAGGGCCAGACCTTCCTTGGGGCCGAGGATCAGGGGTTCGAGACCGGCGAGGGCCAGGGCCTGGGCGGCCGGCCGGCGCACGCCGTCGACCTCGATCTCGCCGACACCGATCATGGCGGCGGCCATGTGAGCGAGGGGCGCGAGATCGCCCGAGGCGCCGACAGAGCCTTGGCAAGGGATGACCGGGGTCAGGCCCCGCACGAGCAGGGCCTCCAGCAGGGCGACAGTGGCCGGCTGAACGCCCGAGGCGCCTTGCGCCAAGCTTGCCAGTTTCAGCGCTATCATCAGGCGGATGACCGGCGTGGGCGACGGCTCGCCGACCCCCGCCGCGTGCGACAGGACGATGTTGCGCTGCAGAGTCGCCAGATCGCTGGCCTCGATGCGGACACTGGCCAGTTTTCCAAAGCCGGTATTGATCCCGTAGACCGGTTCGCCGCGCGCAAGAATCCGCTCGACGGCAGCGGCGCTGGCGCGGATCGGTTCGGCTGCGTCTGCATGCAGGACCGCAAGGGCGCCGCGATAGATGGCGCGCCAGTCGGCCAAGCTGACCTCGCCCGGCTTCATCACGATCGTGGCGGTCAGGGGGGTGTCAGTCATTGGCCTCTCCAGACACGGGTATGGAGCGGATTGAACCCCATACGGTAGACAAGTTCGGCGGGTCGTTCCTCGGCGGTGGTCGCGCCTTCGGCGATCAGGGCAGCCGCATCGGGCGCGACCACCGCCAACCGGGCATTGGTCCAGACGCGATCACGCTCCATTGTTCGCCCTCCGCCACCCACAGGAAACGCTGGTCGCTTGCCCTGATTATTGTATAGACATAATTCGGAACTATGAGGATTGTCCAGTGACAGTCGATACCCGGCACGCAAGATCGCCAGAGACCTGGCTTTGGTTCGATCAGGCCCTTCTCGACACAGGTTGGGTGCGGTCCGTCCGCATCGGAATCCACAATGAACTAATCGGCGCCATCGCGATCGGAGCTGCGGCCGAGCCCGGCGATCAGGTCCAGGCGACAGGCCTTCCCGGACTGACCAACCGGCTCAGCCATGTGTTCCAGAGTGGAATGGCGGGGCTGGCCGACGAATGCCTGGTCTGGCGCCCGGCCGGACTATCTGTTGTGCGACGCGGTAGAGGTCGATCGCCGTTGGTGTCTGGTTCACGCCACTCATATGTCCGTTCTGATCGACGCCGCCCAGGCGCTGAGAATGCTGGAGTACTCCCAGCGCCTGCTCGAACGCACTCGCACTGTGATGGAGGATGAGGCGAGCGGTTCGACGGGCGGCGGGATGGTCCGCGAGGCGCTCACAGGCAGCAGGGAATTCGGTCAGCCACGGGCTGGTGGTCGCCCGGGTAGCCGATCTCGTCGCCTTGTCCGGCGAAGCAGGCACGGACGAGATATCTTTCGGAGACGCCCGCCTCGATCAATGGATCTTCGCCTCGCGCGACCGGCGAGCGGACGCCGTCTGGCGTCGGGGTAGACAAGTCGTGGCGAATGGCCGCCATGTGGCGCACGCCGAAACAGCCCGCCGGTATGCTCGCGTGCTGTCGAGGATTCTGGACCTTGGGAACGCATGACCGGCGGCGCTGACACCACCCTGCATAAACGCATCCGGTCCGACATCGCTGAACGGATTTTGTCTGGGGACTGGGCTCCCGGACACCGCATTCCGTTCGAACACGAACTGATGGCCCAGTACGGCTGTTCCAGGATGACGGTGAACAAGGCGCTGACACCTTTGGCCGACAATGGCCTGATCATTCGGCGACGGCGGGCGGGGTCGTTCGTCGCCCGCCCGCGCATCCATTCGGCGGTGCTCGATATCCCCGACATTCAGGCTGAGATAACGGGCCGGGGCGAGCCCTACGGATACGAACTTTTGTCGCGCAAGATCCGGACTGCGAACCGGCGAGACAACAAAAGCCTGGAGCTCCCGGTCTCCGGCCGAATTCTGACCCTCCAGTGTCTCCATCGTGCGAGCGGACGTCCCTTCGCGATCGAGGAACGGTTAATCAGTCTGAGCGCCGTACCGGCCGCAGAGGCGGTCGATTTCGCACAGACCCCCCCGGGAACCTGGCTTCTGGGATTCGTCCCCTGGACCGAGGCCGAGCACAAGATCAGCGCGATCAACACATCCAGAGCGTCGGCCAAATTGCTTTTGATCGAACCCTCGGTCGCTTGCCTGTCTCTGGAAAGGCGAACCTGGCGAGGTGACGATCCGATTACCCACGTTCGTCTGACGTTCCCAGGCGAAGCCTACGATCTCGTCGCGCGGTTCGCCCCAATGGGCGAAAAGGCATTGTCAGGCTAACTTCCCCACGTCGAAAGCTCCCTACCCGCCGCCCTTCAGGCAGCAACAGACGCCCATTCGGCGTCCGCATCGGCGCGGAAGCGGCGAAGTGTGGGTCTGCTGATCAAATGACGTTGGATGTTGAAGGCGTCGTAGCTCGCTGCGTGGGTGGTAAGGAACCTCTGGGCTGAGGCCTCCGATTTGAACCGCTGCTGCTGCCGTTCTCATCTTCGGATCGGCAGCCAGGAGTTCTCAATGCGGTTGTTTTCTCAAAGCCGGCCGGGCCGGTGCGAATGCCTGAGATCCTGGCCATCGAGCGCTGCGCCCTAAGAGGCGATGCAACTGGCAGAAGGCGCTTCAGCCGCCTCGCGATCAGCGGGCCGAACGTGAACGTCCAGCACCTGATCGTATCATAGCTGACGTCGATCCCGCGTTGCGCCAGGAGCTCTTCGACGTCGCGAAAACTGAGGCTGAAACGGAAGTAGAGCCAGTCGGCATGGCGGATGACCTCCGCCCAGAACTGGTGACGCCTGAACGAACTCGACTTCCCGAAATATGATCCCCGTCAGTGGCTTACGCCACAAATACCGGAGACCTTTAGCGTTCGCCTGACAGCACCCAACCGATCAGGCTCTAAAGCGCTAGCACCTCGGCCAGACGGGCGTGGGCGCTGATCCGGTGCGCGCATTGATCGACGCCGGCAACCAGAGCTTTCAGGTCTTCGGGAGCAATGGCTCCACGTCGGACGAGGCGCAGAAGATTGACGGCCGGCGTGAGTGCGCCGTCAAGCCAGGCGTCGGTGATCATCAGGGCCCCCACGAGCCGACCGAGCGCATAAAGCGTATCGACCAGGCCTTCGATCTCGATCGTCGCACAACAGGCCAGCATTTCGTTGACGAGGGCGTGAAGGGTCCGCAACTCCTCAGCCGTTGGCTGTCGATGAGGATCCGCTGTCATCTCGATGATCTCGGCGATGGCTGCGTCGATCGCCTCTGGTGAAGTGACGTTCCTAGGCAGTCTTCGGCGCATCACGAATGGCAGGACTGACCGCGGCCACAGCAGTGGCGAGAGATGCGATATTGTTCACCGCCATCTTCCGCATGATCCGCCCTCGAAAGACGTCGACGGTCCTTGGGCTGATACCAAGAGCGAGGCCCGCGCTCTTGCTGCTGCCGCCGGCGGTCAGGATCTCGACGACCTGGCGTTCTCGTTGAGACAGGCTCGCATAACGCAGATCGACATCCGTTTCGGGCGGCGCCGGTGTGGCCAGACGAGAGGACAGGGACGCCTGGACTATGGCCAGAAGCTTTTGTGGGGGGAAGGGCTTGATCAGAAAGTCAGTCGCGCCGGCGCGTATGGCGGCCACGGCGTCCGGAACGTCCCCGTGGCCGCTGATCACGACGATCGGCCAAGAGAGACCCTTCTCCCCCGTCAGCTTGCTCACAAGTGTCAGCCCATCCATTTCCGGCATGCGCAGGTCCGTGACGATGCACGCGGGAGACAAACCGGGCAGCGCCGCCAGGAAGTCTGTCGCCAGGGGGAACGACCGGACCTCATAGTTCGCGGACGAGAAGACCGCCTCAAGCGACTCCAGCACTGCGGCGTCGTCATCGATCAGAACGACCCTGCTGACCACAATGGCTCCAAAGCGATACTGCGCGACTGTGAATGGTTCACATCCGCAACTATGGGACGTTCTGCTTAGGCAGGCGGAAGCTTGGCCGACAAGCAAGCGTTTTTACTTATCGATCCCCGCCACACCGTCAATATGGTGCTGTCAAATTTCCGCCAAGGCGAACAGCGCCCTGCCCATCTAGGCTCAGGGCTCATTGCGTGGCGATGTCAGGGTGACCGCATCGGGTTGAGAAGCCCCCGACCCTGCCGCCCTTCAGGCAACCGCCGCCGCCCATGCGGCCTCAGCATCGGCGCGGAAGCGGCGACGTGTGGGTCTGCTGATCAAATGACGCTGGATTTTGAGGCTGGTGTAGCTCGCTGCGTGGGCGTTGCGAAATCTCTGGACTGAGGCTGGGATTTGAACCGCCGCTGTCGCTCTCGTCGTCGGATCAGAAGCTGGGAGTTCTTCGCCCGATTATTGTCTCGAAGCCGGCTATCGAGCGCTGCGCCATATGAGGCGATGGAACTGGCCGAAGGCGCTTCAGCCGCCTCGCGACCAGCGGGCCGAACGTGAACGTCCAGCACCTGATCGTCTCATAGCTGACGTCGATCTCGCGTTGCGCCTGGAGCTATTCGACGTCGCGAAAACTGAGGCTGAAACAGAAGTAGAGCCAGTCGGCATGGCGGATGACCTCCGCCGGGAACCGATGGCTGACTGACACCGGCTTCACAATAGTCCATCCCGGTCAGTGGCTTACACTCTGTTCAGTGGGCAGAAGTTAGTGTCAGACCGACAGTACCCCGTCCACAGATGACAGCACCGCCACGCGTCTGTGCTCAAACGTCGCCTTGACGGGAAGTTGCGCTCGGCTTCCTGCTGATCGATGGCCTCCGGAATATCGACGAATTGGCGCTACCACCCACAGCGCGACGCTCTGCTGGCGGAGGCTCACGCCCGCCCTTTCACACCACTGGTCGGCCCCGCGCTCGTGACGCGGATCGCCACACTTTCAGGTCAGGCTGGCGAGCAAGGCGACCGGGACCACATGGCCCTGTGCCGCCGCCTTGGGCAAGCCGAACCAGGCCCCACAGCCCGCTGGTGCGGCCTTGAAGCCGGGACATGGCATCTGAGATGGGAGCGCCACACTGAGTTTTCGACCTGGACCTTCTTCCGCTCGCCCGTGAACAAGGCGCCCTTCGCCGAGACCGCTCTCGACATGGTGCCGATTGACTGGCTCGGCGCGTGGCCGGGCGACGTCCTGGTCGCGACGAGGCTGGAGGTTTGGAGCCATGCAGATGTGACTGCCGCCACAGCCCTGTTTGCCGTCGGCGTCACCGGCGGCCGACTGGTCGACAGCGACACCCTTGTTCTGACTGATTTCAGGGCCGACGCGGAAGGCATGACCAGGTTTCTGCTGTTATCCGACGACGTCGGCGACGGCGCCTTGACCGGGCGACTTGTTCAGACCCTGCTGGAGGTCGAGACCTATCGTCTGATGGCTCTTCTTGCCTTTCCAGTCGCAGGGGAGTCGGCCTCGGCGCTCTCTTGCATCGAGGCCACGGCGGCGGACCTCGCTCACCAACTCGCCGAGGATGCCGATCCAGATGCCGACCGGCTGTTGCTGGATCGACTGGCGGCTGTCGCTGGCGAAACCGAGGCGCTGATCAGTCGTACGAATTTCCGCTTTGACGCAGCCGCAGCCTATCACCGCCTCGTGCGCGAGCGGATCGAGCGGCTGCGTGAACAGCACCTCGAGGGTCTTCTGACGCTGGGCGAGTTCATGCAGCGTCGTTTGGACCCGGCGATGCGGACCTGCGACGCGGTGGCGGAACGGCAGCGCGCAGCCATCGCCCGGATCGCCCGGATGACACAGATGCTCAACACCCGGGTCGAAGTCGCAGCCGAAGCTACGAGCGCCGCCCTGCTGGCGTCGATGGACCGCCGCGCAGGTGCTCAGCTAAGGCTGCAACAGGCAGTCGAGGGTCTGTCGACGGTGGCCATTGCCTATTATACCGTTGGCCTGATGTTGTTACCTCTGAAGGGGCTGGAGCGCATCTGGACCCAATTCGACGCCACGCTCGTCGCGGGCTTGCTCACCCCGTTTGTGTTGGCGGGGGTCTGGCTTGGACTAAGGGCATGGCGCGAGCAATTCGCCCATGAGGGCTGACAAGCCAGGCCCGCCAAGGCGAATTTCGCCGGTGTAAGCGGACGGTGTTGAACCGCCTCGGGGGCTGGCAGGGCAACCTGGCCAGATCGAAGATCGCCCGACCCTGCCCGGGCAGGGTTGCCACCTCAGCCAAAACAGCGACTGCGTCGGCGCGGAACAGTATTTCCTCAACATCGCGGAACCGAGGCTAGACCCGAAGTCCAGCCTGACGACCTCGCAGATCACCCCTGCGGGAAACAGATTCAGCTCGAGCGGAACCGGCTTGCGAAACACTAGCGCCGTCAGCCGCCGAATCCGCCTTTGGCGGAGACTACCTGGCGTTTGCCCGACAGCCCCCCCGAGGGCCTCGGTCGGGCAGCTACTTTTGAGGCTGGAAAGCTCTGCCGCGATTGCCGATCATCACCCAACCAGCATTTGTGGGTTGATACCCCCCCCTTGGCTTGGCGACGGCGAGCCCCAGCACGGCCAGCTCCGGCCCCCGGCTTACATTCGCCACCCGATCAGGATCGACCATGTCAAGGAGCGCATCAATGCGTTCGGGGTCTGTCATCATCATGAATCTCGGCGAAGGCGTGTGGGGGGATAAAGTATCGGCCCCTCCCATAGCCTATTCCCGGTTCCATGGCGGCGGAAGTTGGCCTGCCTTGAACAGGATCGTGGGATTCTCGTCATAATCACCCATCTCGGTGTCTGCCGAGACGGCGAACGCGACCACGCCCAGCCGGAGCGGTGCGAGACGTTCGGCTTTCCGGCGGGCTTCCTCAGCGGACGTGCAGCCCATCTGCTGCTCAGCCTTCAGGCCTTTTCCGCGCCCCTGGACGTAGGCCTGGATGATGTAGACGGTCTCGACAGCCATTGGTTCAGCTCCGGTGCGACGGGCCGCCTTATAGACACGCCGCCAGCGGAATGGACCCGCAAAACGCGACCTGGGCGCGGAGCTCTGTAGTCAATCCCCATGCGTCAGACTCCGTAGCCTTCAACCGAAAATCTGAAGGGGTAATGCCGACGAGCACAATGCCTAAAAGCTCACTATTCGAGCTTCACCCAGATCTGTCTCAATAAGAGGCTCGTGCAGGCGCCCGGCGACGAGGTCCTCGATCAGGGCAGCGGATATGCGGGTCGGCCACCTCGAGGGCTCCTGCAATCCCCGTCGCCTGCACTCAGCACCGGGCCATATCCGCCGAGCCGAGGCCGAACGCGGAGTCGCTCAATCCCCTCCAAATGTGCGGGGGAAGATCAGATTTTGCCGGAGACCTTTTAGCGCTAGAGTGACCGCATCAGGGGCCGTTCGCCCCATGAACCTTAACAGCTTCCCGGCCCCGGTTAACAGCTGAGTCGCATCCGGCCCACCCGTGCTCGCGTAGCTCACAGCGTTCAGCCGAGGGCGGCGTGATGACATCCACCGCACGTCCTGCGTGCCACGGGTTCATTGCATCGTCCTCAGCGGCCAACTGGGATAGACGATGACCGACACACCGGGCGTGATCGAGACGGCTTCGTACAGCGAAGCCAGGCCGCCCTGGGTGGTCCCGCTGATCGGAGCCCTGTCTTCACTGTGGCGAGTCGGCCGCCTTCTGATCGTCGATCCCGCGGGTCGCTCGCTGGCGGTCGGCCCCGGGTCGGCCCAGGCCGTTGTCTGGCGTATCCGGAACTGGCGAGCGTTCTCGCGGATGCTCAAGCGCGGCGATATCGGGTTCGCGGAAGGCTATGTGGCCGGGGATTGGGACACGCCGGACCTCCCTGGTCTCCTCCTGGCTTTCGCCGACAACTACGACCACCTCGGCCGCCTTGTGGGCGGCAATCCGGTCGCACGGGCGATCGACGCGATCCGCCACGCGTTCTCTTCGAACACCCGCAAGGGCTCGCGGCGGAACATCGTCGCCCACTACGACCTTGGCAACGATTTCTACGCCCGGTGGCTGGATCGGGGAATGACCTACTCCTCGGGCCTGTTCGCCTCTCCGGACCAGACCTTGGAGGACGCCCAGAACGCCAAATACGCAGCCGTGGCCGACGCCGCCGATATCCGTCCGGGCCAGTCAGTTCTTGAGATCGGCTGCGGCTGGGGCGGATTCGCCGAGTATCTGGCTCGCGAGCGCGCGGTTCACGTCACGGCCATCACCCTGTCGCCATCCCAGAAGGCCTTTGCCGAGCAACGCATCGCTCAAGCCGGTCTGAACGACCAGGTCTCGATCCAGTTGATCGACTACCGCGACGTGCCGGGATCGTTTGATCGTATCGTCTCGGTCGAAATGTTCGAGGCGGTGGGCGAGGCATACTGGCCGACGTTCTTCGAGACAGTCCGCGCCCGGCTCGCGCCCGGCGGCCGCGCCGGACTGCAGATCATTACGATCCGGGACGACCTGCTCGCGACCTATCGCCGGCGGCCCGATTTCATTCAGATGTACGTCTTCCCCGGCGGAATGCTGCCGTCCGAGACACGGCTGGCGCGGGCTGTCGGCGCCGCCGGACTGGAGGGACGGGTGGTTCGCCGCTTCGGCGCCGACTATGCGGAAACCCTTCGGCGCTGGCGGGTCGCCTTCGACACCGGCTCCGCCGCGGGCAAGGATGAGCGATTCTGCAATCTGTGGCGCTACTACCTCGCCTACTGCGAGGCCGGGTTCCGCTCGGGGCGGACGGACGTCGTCCACATGACCCTCTCCCGCGACTGATCGCCGATCGGCATCCGGAGCGGGCGTCCGAGCGTAGTTGCACAGGCCCAGAATTCGACCACAGGCAGCTCAATGTTCGACCGCACCCTCGACTCAACGACCGGCCCGAAGCGGCGCATCGCGGTGGTGGGTGCAGGCATCGCCGGCCTGTCGGCGGCCTGGCTGCTGTCGCGGCGCCACGAGGTGGTGCTGTTCGAGACCGAAAACCGGCTGGGCGGCCATTCCTGCACCGTCGACGCGCCGTCTCCGGATGGTTCTATCGCGGTGGACACCGGCTTCATCGTCTACAACGAGCCGAACTATCCGAACTTTACGGCCCTGCTCGACCATCTCGGCGTGGCGAGCAAAGCGGCGCATATGTCGTTCGCCGTCTCGATGAACGCGGGCGGTTTCGAATACTCCAGCCATGGTGCGCGCGGCCTGTTCGCCCAGAAGCGCAACCTCGCCAGCCCCCGGTTCTGGGGCATGCTGATGGATCTGAAGCGGTTTCACCGGACCGCCGCCGGCGACCTGGCTGAACTGGATCGGTCGCTGTGCTCACTGGGCCGCTACCTGGACGACCACAAATACGGCGACAGCTTCCGCGACCTGCATCTGCTGCCCCAGGCCGCGGCGATCTGGTCGTCAACGCCGCGCCAGATGGCGGACTATCCGGCCGCCGCCTTCATCCGCTTCTATCGCAACCACCGCCTGCTCGAAGTCGACATGGAGCCAACCTGGCGCACGGTCGCGGGCGGTAGCCGTCGATATGTCGAGGCGCTCGCTGCCGATTTCCAGGGAGACGTTCGCCTCAACGAGCCGGTCTCCCGCATCGAGCGCGGAGCCGATGGCGCGACCCTGCACACCCGGTGTGGCGCGGAACGTTTCGACGCGGTGGTTCTGGCCGTTCACTCCGATCAGGCCCTAGCCCTCCTGGCCGAACCAGGCGCGGACGAACGACGCCTGCTCCAGCCCATGGCCTACGGTCGCAACCGCGTCGTCCTGCACCGCGACTGCAGCTTCATGCCGCGCCGCCGCAGCGCCTGGGCCGCCTGGAACTACGTCGGCGCCGGCCGGGCCGATGCGGGCGGCGCCGCCAGCGTCACCTACTGGATGAACCTGTTGCAGGGGCTTTCCGGACCGGAACTCTTCGTGACCCTGAACCCCGAGCGTGAGCCAGATCCGGCCCTGGTGCTCGCCGACCGCGACTTCGATCACCCCATTTTCAATGCGGATGCAATGCTCGCCCAGCGCGGCCTCGGTTCGCTGCAGGGACGGAACAACACCTGGTTCTGCGGTGCCTGGTTCGGCTCGGGCTTCCACGAGGACGGTCTCCAGGCCGGACTGGCTGTCGCCGAAGACATTGGCGGCGTTCGCAGGCCCTGGAGCGTGCCAAACGAAAGCGACCGAATCCCCATGCCCATCCCCGCCCTAGAGCCCTTGGCGGACCGATGATCACGAGGCTGAGATCGGGAATCTACTCGGGTCCGGTGTTTCACCGCCGCCTGCGCCCCCGCGTCCATGCGCTGCGCTATCGGCTGTTCATGCTGCTGATCGACCTCGAGGAATGGGATGATCTGGTCGGCCGTCTGCGGTGGCTCGGGTCCGGGCGGTTCGGCCTGATGAGCCTGCGACAGAGCGATCACGGCGATGGCTCCGCCATGCCCCTGAAAGTCCAGATCGAACAGCGGATGCGCGCTGCGGGCCTCGCAACCGGCGGGCAGGTGCAACTGCTGACCCTGCCCCGGATCCTCGGGTACGCCTTCAACCCGCTCAGCGTCTATTTCTGCCATGCCGAAAACGGTGGGCTGAGCGCCATCCTCTACGAGGTGTCCAACACCTTTGGCGGCCGCCACGCCTATCTGATGCCGGTCGGCGCCGCCTCGGGGCCTTTGCGGCAGTCGGTCGAGAAGGCCTTCCACGTCTCGCCGTTCATGGACATGGACCTGACTTACCGGTTCGAGGTTGATCCGCCTGAGAGCGAGCCGGCGGAGATCGCCCGTGTCTCCATCACGGTGGACGACGCCAACGGCCCCTTGTTGCTGACCGGCTTCTCGGGCCTCCGCTCCGAGATCACCGACGCCAACCTGCGCCGCGCCTGGCTCGGCCATCCCTTGCTCACACTCAAGGTCATCGCCGGCATCCACTGGGAGGCGGTTCGCCTTCTTCTCAAGGGCCTGCGTCTGCGCGGCGGGGTCACGCCCTCCCATCCCGTCACGGTCGGGGGACCGTCCGAAACCTCCACCGGAACCCGACATGCCTAGATTCGCCCTGCCGCTCGCGGCCACCCTTATTCTGATGATCGCCACGGCCGCCTCTGCAGAGGCGCCGGAACCCAGACGCACGATCGACCTCGACCGCTTCATGGGGCGCTGGCACGAGATCCTGCGCACGCCGAACGACCATCAGCGCGACTGCTGGGCCGCCAGCCAGGTCTGGAGCCGCCGCGCGCCAAATGACTTCTCGATCAGCCAGACCTGTCACCGGGGCGCTCGCGACGGTCGCGTCACCACCGTCAACACGCGGGCCCGCGTCACCGACACCTCGACCAACGCCAAGTTCGAGGCCAGCTTCTTCGCCGGCCTGATCCGCCAGCGCTACTGGGTCATCGACGTCGCCCCCGACTACAGCTGGATGATCGCCACAACCGCCGACGGCCGGTTCCCGGCCCTCCTCTCGCGCAGTCCGACCATGAGCGCGGCTGAACAGACGCGTCTGCGCAACCGAATGGCCGAGCTCGGCCTCCCGAACCGCCAGCTGATCCAGCGCTGAACCTGAAGGACCACACCTATGAGCCTCCTCGCCCAACGCGTGAACAAGCTTCAGGACGCGCCATTCCCCGACTTCATCATTCGCCCCGCCATCGCGCTTCTGGTTGCGACCGCGCGCAAGGGATACGCATCCGCCCCCGAAGATGAGGCCGGGTTCGCCCGCGAGATGGCCGACCGGCCTGTCGCAGAACACACGGACGCCGCCAACCAGCAGCACTATGAACTGCCCGCACGGTTCTTCCAGGTCTGCCTCGGCGCGCACCGGAAATACTCCAGCTGTTTCTACGAGACGCCGGACGCCACGCTCGACGATGCGGAGGCGTCGGCGCTGCGGATGACCTGCGAGCACGCGGACCTGAACGACGGTCAGGCGATTCTGGAGCTCGGCTGTGGCTGGGGCTCGCTGTCGCTGTGGATGGCCGCACACTACCCCGCCTCAGCCATCACGGCCGTGTCGAACTCCCGCAGCCAGAAGGCCTTCATCGACGCCGAGGCCGCCGCGCGCGGCCTGACGAACCTGACCATCGTCACCGCGGACATGAACGTCTTCGATATCGACAAGACCTTCGACCGGATCGTCTCGGTAGAGATGTTTGAGCATATGGCCAACTGGCGCGCCCTGCTGACCCGGGCCCGCACCTGGTTAAGGCCGGACGGGCGGATGTTCCTGCACGTCTTCAGCCACATCGACGCCCCCTACCGGTTCGAGGTCTCGGACGACGCCGACTTCATCGCCCAGCATTTCTTCACCGGCGGGGTGATGCCCAGCCACAACCTGATCCGCCAGTACGCCAACCTGTTCGAGGTCGAGCAGGACTGGCGCTGGAGCGGGACCCACTATCAGCGCACGGCAGACGACTGGCTGAATAATTTCGACAACAACGTCCACGAGATCAGAGGTCTGATGAAGGAGGTCTACGGCGTCGATCACGCTCTCTGGATGCGACGCTGGCGCCGCTTTTTCATGGCGACGGCTGGCCTGTTTGGCGATAGCGACGGAACGGTCTGGGGCGTCAGCCACTACCGCCTGAAGGGGATCTGAACCAATGCGTTACCTCGCTGCTTTCGGCACCTCGGCCTTCTTCATGCTGGCGCTCGACGCCGTCTGGCTGACGATGATGGGCGACCGCCTCTATCGCCCGGTGCTGGGAGACTGGATGAGAAAATCCTTCGACCTGCCGCCTGTCATAGCCTTCTATCTCCTGTTCCTGTCCGGCGTGACCTTCCTGGCGACCGTTCCGGCGCTCCAGCAAGGCTCATGGCAGCGCGCGGCGATCAACGGCGCCGTCATCGGGCTCGTCGCCTATGCAACCTATGACCTGACCAATCAGGCGACCCTGACCCGCTGGTCGATGACCATCACCCTGGTCGACATGGCGTGGGGCACCTTCCTCGCAAGCACGGCGGCGGTGGCCGGCTATTTCGGATCGCGCTGGCTGGTGCGCTGAGTTCGTACGAAAACCTGCGTCGCGAGCATCATCGCGGTCTGGCTGTTCAGGAGGAAGAACTGGCGTTGGGGTGACATCATCGCCCGCCCTCGGGATCAGTCAGCGATGACCGCCGTGCTCTCGATCTCCACCCGCGCAGCGTCTTCGATCAGGCCCTTGACCTCGACCACGGCCATGGCGGGGTAGTGGGGGCCCATCAACTCGCGCCAGATCGCGCCGATCTCGCGCAGCGCCGACAGGTATTCCCCCTTGTCGACGACGTACCAGGTCATGCGAACGACATGTTCTGGCCCCGCCCCGGCCTCGGCCAGGACCGCCAGGGTGTTGACCAGGGTCTGACGCACCTGGGGGATGAACCCGCCGTCAGGAAAGACGCCCTCGGGCGTCCAGCCGATCTGGCCGGCGATGAACACCATCAGGCCCTGAGCGGCGACGCCGTTGGAGTAGCCCCTGGGCCGGGGCCAGCCTTCGGGGAGCAGGACGCGGTTCACGCGGCGGTCTCCAGGAAGGGCGCGATGCCGGCGCGCAACTTGTCGGGCCAGGGTTCGGGATTCAGCGAAGAGCCGACGAAGACGAGGGTTTGGGTCGCCTCGAAGCGAAGTTGATCGCCGGCATGAATCCGGTGGCGCAAGCCGCAGGACGCGCCGCCCAGCCGGATCACGGTCAGGGTGACGGTCAGTTCGTCCTCCAGCCGCGACGGGGCGACAAAGCGGGCCTCGATGGCCGCGGTCGGGACGCTTACGCCCCGATCCATGTGCAGTTCGCGGAACGAGACGCCGAGCGCCTGCGCGAACCAGTCCTCGACCACGCCGTTCAGCATCTCGAAATAGCGCGGGTAGAAGACAATGCCCGCTGCGTCGCAGTCGGCGAAACGCACGCGACGTTCGACCGCGAAAACCTGGCCGAACAGGGCGGCGGTCATAGGGTCTCCTTGAGCCGGAAACGTTGCAGCTTGCCGGTCGGGGTCTTGGGCAGGCTCTCCACGAAGTCGAGCGCGCGGGGATATTTGTAGGGGGCGATAACGCCTTTCACGAAGGTCTGGAGTTCGTCGCGCAGGTCCGGGGACGGATCGATGCCTGGATTCAGAACGACGAAGGCCTTGCAGATCTGGCCGCGTTCCTCGTCCGGAGCGCCGATCACGGCGGCCTCGGCCACAGCGGCGTGACGCAGCAGGGCGTTCTCCACCTCGGGCGCGCCGATATTGTAGCCGGACGAGATGATCATGTCGTCGGCGCGGGCGACGAACCAGAAATAGCCGTCCGTGTCCTGGCGGTAGACGTCGCCGGTCAGGTTCCAGCCGTCCTGGACATAGGCCGCCTGGCGGTCGTCGTCGAGATAGCGGCAGCCGGTCGGGCCGCGAACCGCCAGCCGTCCGGTCTCACCGGGTGGAAGAGGCTGGCCCGCGGGGTCGATGATGCGAGCCTCATAGCCCGGCACGGCCTTGCCGGTCGCGCCGGGGCGGATGTCGTCGCCGCGCGCCGAGATGAAGACGTGGATCATCTCGGTCGAGCCGATGCCGTCGATGATGCGGACGCCGGTCGCCTCCTGCCAGGCGTCGGAGGTGGCGGCGGGAAGGGCCTCACCCGCCGAAACGCAGGTACTCAGGCTGGACAGGTCGTGGTCGCCGGCCAGCTTCAGCAGGGCGCGATAGCCGGTCGGGGCGGTGAGCAGAGCGGTGGCCTTGCAGCGCGCGGCCGTCTCGGCCAGCGCGTCGAATCCGGGCCTGTCGGGGAAGGCGGTCGCGGCGCCGGCGGCGGCCGGGAAGACCACCAGCCCGCCGAGGCCGAAGGTGAAGGCAATCGGCGGCGTGCCGACCACGATGTCGTCCTTCGTCAGGCCGACGATATGCCGCCCGAAGGTGTCGGCCATGGCGAGGATGTCGCGATGGAAATGAACGCAGCCCTTGGGCTTGCCCGTCGTGCCAGACGTGAAGGCGATCAGGGCAGGATCGTCGACGGCCGTCTCGACGGCGGTGAAACTGACCTCGGGCGGCAAGGCCTGGGCCGCCTTCTGCAGCGCGGCGGAGTCTATGACGCGCGTCAGCGACGGGGCGAGGGCGCATGCCTCGGCGACCACGTCGTTGAACATCTCATAGACCAGGGCATGGCTGACCTGGGCCTTGTCGATGACGGTGGCCAGTTCGGTCGCCCGGAGCATCGGCATGGTGGCGACCACCACCCCGCCAGCTTTCAGGATCGCGAACCACGCCAGCACCGTCCAGGACGAGTTCGGACCGTGCAGCAGGACCCGGTTTCCGGGAACCACACCCATCTCACCGCCCAGCACCCGGGCCATACGGTCCGAGATCGCGTCGACCCGGCTCCACGAAAACTCGTGGTCGAAATCGATCAGGGCGCGGGCGTCGCGACCTGCGGCGGCGATGGCCCGGCGCAGCAGTTCGACGCCCGCGTTGAGCCGGTCGGGATAGGCGAGCTCCGGCAAGTCGAAGAGGAGGTCAGGCCGCTGGTCAACCGGCGGCATGTGATCGATGACGAACCGGTCGATGTGCGCGCTGGCCCCCATCAGACGCCCCCACCCATCCCGGCGAGAACCTGCCGGGCGATGACGATCTTCTGCACCTCCGACGCGCCCTCATAGATGCGCAGGGCGCGGATCTCGCGATACAGCCGCTCGACCGGATGGCCCGAGACGACGCCCAGACCGCCGAACAGCTGTACCGCCGCGTCGATGACCTGCTGGGCCTCGTCGGTGGCGTAGAGTTTGGCCATGGCCGCCTCGCGGGTGACGCGCGGCGCGCCCTGATCCTTCAGCCAGGCGGCACGGTAGATCAGCAGGGCCGAGGCATCGATCTTCAACGCCATGTCGGCCAGCGCGGCCTGGACCAGTTGCAGGTCGCTCATCGGCGCGCCGAACAGCCGGCGGGCGACGGTGCGTGAAGCCGCCTCATCGAAGGCGCGGCGCGAGAAGCCGAGGGCGGCGGCGGCGACGGTCGAGCGGAATACGTCCAGCGTCGCCATGGCGATGCGGAACCCCTCGCCCGGCGCGCCGAGGATGCGGTCGCCGTCGATGCGACAGGCGGTGAACCGGATCGTTGCCAGGGGGTGGGCCGCCATCAGCGGGATGCGTTCGACGACCTCGAACCCCGGCGTATCGGCGTCGACGACGAAGGCGCTGAGGCCGCGCGCGCCCTCGCCTTCGCCGGTGCGGGCAAACACCACATAGCGGTCGGCCAGGCCTCCGTTGGAGATGAAGGTCTTGACCCCGTCCAGCACCCAGCCGGCGCCCTCGCGACGTGCGCTGGTGGACAGGGCCGCCACGTCCGAACCGGCATCGGGCTCCGACAGGGCGAAGGCGGCGATAGTCTCGCCCGCCGCCACGCCGGGCAGCCAGCGGGCCTTCTGATCGTCGGTTCCAAACAGGCTGATCGGGCCGGAGCCCAAACCCTGCATGGCGAAGACGAAATCGGCCAGACCCGAGCGTCGGGCGAGGGTCTCGCGCGTCAGGCACAGGGTGCGCACGTCCAGCCTGCCGTCCGCGTCGGGCACGGCGTTGCTCAACCAGCCGCCATCGGCCAGCGCCTTCAGTATCTTGCGGCAATCGCCGTCCAGATCGTGATCGCCGTGCAGACGCAGCGCCCCGTCGTTCGCCTGGGCCCAGGCCTCGATGTCCGCGGCGAAAGCGCGGTGACGGTCATCGAAGAACGGCCAGTCGAGAAAGGTGCGATCCGCCATGCTCAGTTCCCCTTGAACACCGGCTCGCGCCTGCCGGCGAAGGCCTCGTAGGCGCGGCGGAAATCGTTGGTCTGCATGCAGATTGCCTGGGCCTGGGCTTCGGACTCAATGGCGGCGTCCAGGCTCATGTCCCATTCGATATTGAGCTGGTTCTTGGTCATGCCGTGGGCGAAGGTCGGTCCTCTGGCCAGCGCAAGCGCCAGTTCCTGAGCCGTCGGCATCAAGGCCTCGGCCTCGACGATGCGGTTGTGGAAGCCCCAGCGTTCGCCCTCGTCGGCGGTCATCACACGGCCGGTGAACAACAGCTCCGACGCCCGCCCCTGGCCGATCTGGCGCGGCAGGATGGCGCAGGCGCCCATATCGCAACCGGCCAGCCCGACGCGGGTGAACAGGAAGGCCGTCTTCGTCTTCGGCGTGGCGATGCGCAGGTCCGAGGCCATGGCCATGATCGCTCCGGCCCCGACGCAGACCCCGTCCAGCGCCGCGATGATCGGCTGGGGGCAGCCGCGCATGGCCTTGACCAGATCGCCCGTCATGCGCGTGAACCTCAGCAGCTCGGGCGCGGCCATCCCGGTCAGCGGGCCGATGATCTCGTGTACGTCGCCGCCGGAGGAGAAATTGCCGCCCGCGCCGGTCACGATCACCACCTTGCAATCGTCCGCATGGCTCAGATCGCGGAACAGGTCGCGCATCTCGGCGTAGGATTCGAACGTCAGCGGGTTCTTCCGCTCCGGTCGGTTCAGGGTCAGGGTCGCCACACCGTCGTCATCGACGGACCACAGGAAATTCTCGGGCGGATAGTCGCGCGCCATCATCGGTTCATATCCTCTGGTGTGACGGCGTGGAGCGAGCGTTTGGCGCGCTCCAGCAGATGGGTCAGGTCTTCGGCCTCGGCCTCGCTCAGGTCGGCGAACAGGGCCTCGATCCAGTGTTCGTGCGCTGCGGCCATCAGGGCGAAGTGCGATCGGCCGAGCGGCGTCAGGCGCAGCCGCTGTACGCGCCGATCCCTCCCGTCCATGGCCTCGATAAGCCCGTCGGATCTCAGCCGCACGGCCAGGCCGGTAACGTTGCCGTTGGAGACCATCAGCATGCGCGAAACCTCGCCCATGGTCAGGCCGGCCTCGCCCGCACGGTCGAGCGCGGACAGTATGTCGAACCGGGGCAGCGTCGAGCTGAAGTCGTCGCGCAGCCGCTGGGCGATCGTACGTTCGATGGTGGTGGCGCAGGTCAGCAGCCGCAGCCACAACCTCAGCGACCGCTTGCCGTCCGGCGCGCCGCCCAGTCTGTCAGGCAGAGGGGCGGCGGCAGTCACAGTTCGCCGCCCGCGACGGGGACGGCTGCCCCGTTGACGCCTGAGGCGCCGTCGCCGCACAGCCAGACGACCGTCGCGGCGACTTCGTCGGGCGTGATCAGCCGTCCCTGGGGATTGGAGGCGGCCAGCGCCGCGCGCGCCTCGTCCTCGGTCCTCCCGGTCTTGCCGACGACAGCGTCCACGGATCGCGCCACCAGATCGGTGTCGGTGAAACCGGGGCAGACCGCGTTGACCGTGACGCCCTTACTCGCGACTTCCAGCGCCAGCGCCCGCGTCAGACCGACCAGCCCGTGCTTGGCCGCGACATAGGCGGACACGTAGGTGTAGCCCTTCAGGCCCGCCGTCGAGGCGACGTTGACGATCCGGCCCCAGCGGCGGGCCAGCATTCCCGGCAGGACCAGACGCGCGGCCTCGGCGGGCGCTTCGAGGTTCAGGGCCAGCATGGCCCGGAGGTCGGCGATGTCGGTCTTCAGGAAGGGCGCGGACGACGCCCCGCCGGCGTTGTTGACCAGGATGTCGATCGGCCCGAACCGGTCCCGCCCGGCCTCGATGGCGGCCCCCAGGGCTTCGGCGTCGGTCACATCCGCCGGGGCGGCAAAGGCGGCGGCGCCGATGCGGTCGGCGCTCTCATCCAGCCGGCCGATGTGGCGGCCGATCAGGGTGACGAGGCACCCCGCCTCGGCCAGCCGTTCCGCGGTCGCCCGACCGATACCGGACCCCGCGCCCGTCACCACCGCATGGCGTCCGTCCAGCGCGCCGCTCATACCGGTCCCGCCTGCAACTGCCGCTCCATGTTCCGGGCCAGCTGGGCAAAGCCGGCGCGGTACTGAAGGGGGGGCTGGATGCCGCGCCAGCCCAACGCGGCAGCGGCACGCAGGCTCCAGTTCGGATCGGCCAGGTGCGGCCGGGCGAGGGCGCACAGATCAGCCCGGCCGGCGGCGAGAATGCTGTTCACATGGTCGGGCTCATAGATGTTGCCGACCGCCATGGTGGCTACCCCCGCCTCGTTGCGGATGCGGTCGCTGAACGGCGTCTGGTACATGCGGCCATAGACCGGCCTCGCCTGCTCGGAGGTCTGGCCGGCCGAGACGTCGATCAGGTCGCAGCCGGCGTCGGCGAAGGCGCGGGCGATGGCGACGGAGTCCTCGGGGGTGAGGCCGTCGTCGACCCAGTCCGTGGCCGACAGGCGGACAGACATCGGCTTGTCGTCGGGCCAGACGGCGCGCAGGGCGGCGAAGACCTCGAGCGGGAAGCGCAGGCGGTTCTCCAGGGAGCCGCCGCATGCGTCCCTGCGCTGGTTGGAGACGGGGGTCAGGAAGGACGACAGCAGATAGCCGTGGGCGCAGTGCAGCTCGACCATGTCGAAGCCGGCCTCGTCGGCCCAGGCGGCGGCGCGGACGAAGTCGTCGCGGACGCGGTCCATATCGGCGCGGGTCATCTCGCGCGGGGTCTGGTCTTCGTCCGACCACGGAATGGCGGAGGCGGCGATCAGCGGCCAGCCGTCCTCAAGCGGTTGATCGGCGCGCGGACCCCAAGGCCGTTCGACCGAGCCCTTGCGGCCGGCATGGGCCAGCTGGATGGCGATGCGCGAGCCCTGGGCGTGGATGAAGTCGACGATCCGCCGCCACGCGTCGCGGTGTTCCGGGCGGTACATCCCGGCGCATCCGGGCGTGATGCGGGCGTCCGCCGAGACGTCCGTCATCTCGGTGAAGACCAGTCCCGCGCCGCCCAGCGCCCGGCCTCCGAGATGGACGAGGTGGAAGTCGTTCACCATCCCGTCTTCCGCCGAATACATGCACATGGGCGAGACGACCACGCGGTTGGGCAGGGTCAGACCTCGCAGCCGCAGGGGCGCGAACATCGGCGCGGGCGGATCGTCCGTGAGGGGAGCCCCGGCCTGATCGGCGAACCAGCGCTCGACCCGTGTCAGGAAGACAGGGTCGCGCAGGCGCAAATTCTCATGGCTGACGCGCTGGCTGCGGGTCAGCAGGCTGTAGGTGAATTGCAGCGGGTCGAGATCGACGTAGCGTTCGACGGTCTCGAACCATTCGGTGGAGTTGCGGGCGGCGCTCTGCAGCTTCAGCACCTCGACGCGGCGCTCAGCCTCATAGGCGGCAAGGCCGGCCTCAAGATCTCCCGGTTCAGTCAGGGCCCGGGCCAGTCGGATGGCGTCCTCGAACGCCAGTTTCGTGCCCGATCCGATCGAGAAATGGGCCGTGTGGGCGGCGTCGCCGAGCAACACCACCTTGCCGTCGCGCCAGTTGGCGCAGGCCACGCGCGAGAAGTTGAGCCAGGCCGATCCGCCCAGGTGGCGCGCATTGCTCATCAGCGCATGACCGCCCAGCCATCCGGCGAAAAGTGCCTCGGCCGCGCGACAGGTCTGGTCCTGATCTATCCCGTCGAAACCGAGCCCCCGCCAGGTCGCCTCGGAGCATTCAACGATGAAGGTCGAGGCCCCCGGCTCGAACTGATAGGCGTGAGCCCAGATCCAGCCATGCGGCGTCTGGACGAAGGCGAAGGTAAAGGCATCGAACGCCTGGGTCGTGCCCAGCCAGATGTATTTGTTGGGCCGCACATCGACATCGACGCCAAACACTTCCGGCGTTTTGTTGCGAACGCGGCTGTTCAATCCGTCGGCGGCTATGATCACATCGGCGTCCAGCGCGCGGACATCCCCGACCTCGCTCCGGAACCGCAGATCGACGCCCAGAGAGCGGGCGCGGTCCTGCAGGATCGTCAGCAGGCGCTTCCGCCCTATGCCGGCGAAGCCATGACCGCCCGAGCGGACAGTCTGGTCATGGATATGCACGTCGATGTCGTCCCAATGGACGAAGGCGGCCTCGATGGTCGCGGCGGTCTCGGGGTCGCCGGCCTTAAGATTGGCCAGGGTCTGGTCGGAAAAGACCACGCCCCAGCCGAAGGTGTCGTCCGGCCGGTTGCGCTCATGCACCACCACATCCAGCGACGGGTCGCGCAGTTTCAGCGAGATGGCGAGGTAGAGCCCTCCGGGCCCGGCCCCGACGACGGCGATCCTCTTTACAGCCCTGCGCGACGACATATTTTAAGCCTAAAATAGATTGGCGTCGGCGTCCAGAGTCACCCCGTTCACGTCACCGGCCCGGCGTGTTCCTCAGACCAATGTTCGACGGTCTTCCCATCGTCCTGGGTCCTCATCGGCCATAGCCGGGGTGGAGCCATGATCACCGGCCCGATTGGGCAACAGATCGACGGCGAACAGGCCAGGGAACAGATCGTCTCCGCACTGATCCTCGGCGCGCCCATCATGGTCCCGCCCGGCCGGGACGTCGGCCGATCCCCGGACCGACGACCTGGGCGGCCAGTGCATCCGGACCACCGGTGTGGATCCGAGCTGGGGCCTTCACCTCATCGACGTCGATCATTCGATGGGTCCGCTCATCGACATCGTCGCCAGACAGAGCAACGCCTAAGCAGCGGCGCGTCAGGACCGCGCCCCCCGCCCGTCTCGGTGACCGCCAGCAGGGGTAGCCGTGTGGTCTGTTTGACTTAGGCGGCCGGGTCGCTGGCGAGCGAACGCGCCAGCGCCACGACGATGCGGCGTTGATCCGCCGTCTCGATTCGCCCGTAGGCCTCGAGCAAGGCCTTCGAGCCGCTCACGGCGAACAGGTCCAGACCATCCCGAGCCCCCGGCTCGTCCGGCTCGAAGAAGGTGCTCACCGGCTGTCCGAGCGCATGGGAAATGAGCATCAGGCGCGAGGCCGACACTCTGTTGGTGCCCCGCTCATATTTCTGGATCTGCTGGAAGGTCACGCCCGTGGCCTTGGCCAGATCGGTCTGGGTGAGGCCACGCAGTTCGCGCACGGCGCGAACACGTTGGCCGACGGCAATATCGATCGGGTTAGGCGTCGCAGAAGTCATGGGATCAAGCTAGAACATTCCGCTCGGCCGACGCAACTCGCGCGCGCTCATCGCGCAGCCGACCCTCCCAGATTCCGGCTGCCAGGGCGATCATGAGGCCGTAGAACATGAGATGCAGAGTGGAGATATAGGCGCGCGCCACGACGCTGGGATCGATCAGCATGCCCACATGGCTGAGGATCGCCAGGAGCTGGAACGCGCAACCGAACAGCAGCCACACCCTGTGGGTTCTGACGAGCAGGTACAGAAACACCCCAAGATTCGCCGCGTCGATGATGAGGATGTTCCACTGCGGCGAGGTCCAGTCGGTCCAATTCTGAACGAGGGGCGAGAGGATCGAGGCGATCACGATCGAAATAGCCGCGACCCGTTCAGTGTGCGCGCCTTTCCAGATGGCCGCGCCGCACACGACGATGTTCAGGATCACACCGCCGATCTGGGCGGCCGTGGCCAGGAACAGGACGTTGTCGTTGAACATGCGGAGGCTCGCGATACGCCGTCGAGGCGCACCGCGAGCATAGCATCAAGCGGCGACCTTGAGACCCGTTGGACGCGGCAGGCTCTCTTCGGGCTTTCCGACACCCGTGCCCTGCATGATGGTATTGCCCAGTCCGACCTGCGGAGCTGCCGCCTGAAGTGCGTGATGCGCGGCAACGATCTGGTCCCGCGCCTTGCCAAGCGCACGGACCGATCCGGTGACGCCGGTCATGGCGTGGCTGCCGAGCACGGCCGACAGGTTGTTCTCGCGGCGAACGGAAGACATCGCGGCGATGAGGTGGGCCGCCTTTTCGAGGGCTGCATCGATGGCGTCTTCGGTCTCGAACAGCGCCGTCGCCAGCTTTTGTCCATATTCACGTCGTTGCATGGGGGCTCCTTCTCCCGCCTGGCGGGGGTCATGGTGGACTTCGCTTGTTGGAAGGCGGATCAGCGCAGTTGCTGGGCTTGATCCGCCGCGTGCAGAAGGTGCTGGATCATCAGCGTCGCGCCGATGGCTCCCGCGAGCAGAAAGGCGATGCCGCACGTCAGGGCGATCACCATTAGCAGGTCCCGCCCGACGCGGCCGTACTCGACGGTCGAAGATTGGCCGCGCTCGGTGGCCGATCGTGATCGGGCAACAGTACGAGCCCGATACAGATAATCTCGCGCAGCAGATCGAGCTTCGAGAGAAATGGGCTCATCTCGCGCGTCACCGCGACCAGGTGCAGGACGGCCGCTTTCTCGGCCGGTGTTTGCGCCAGGTCCTCGAAGACGGTCTCCAGATAGTCCCAGGTCCAGTTCGGTAATGTGAGGGTCAATGGGGCCTCCTTTCGTGCGAAAGAAGGCGGCGCCCGAGGCGGCATCGGCTACTCGGGACGGCTCCCCTACGGGTTCGTTCCGTAGGCCGGCGTTGATCAACAGCAGCGCAGCGTCCCGGCGCGAGGCGACGCCCAGTCGCTTGCACGCGGTCTCGATATGCTTGTCGACGGTCTTTGAGGAGATCCCGAGATCGCGCGCGATCTCCTTCGACTGGCGATGCTGTGCGACACCCACCAGGCACTGCCGTTCTCTCGCGGTGAGCTGCTTAAGCTCGTTCATCGTCCCACCCCCCGGATCAACCAACAGGGTTAGTCGATGGAAAGCAATTCCCTAAGCGTGCATCCCGCCCTTTATGTCTGAAGGCCGACATAGACGTTGTGGCGATGCCGCTGCGATCCTTCCCGAAGCGACCAGGGATCGGGACATCAAGACGCGATGGGCGGCGCTCATTTCGCAGCCCGTGAGCCGGCGGGAAAACTTTGGAGCGCGCACCGACACGGGTGTCGATGGCGTTCCGAGCGGCCGCCTGCATTCGACCCCTCCCTACAACGGCGCGACTGGCGGAACGTCGGGGCGACCGCCATGGTGCGGCGGGAGTGAATCGGAGCGTTCGGCGATGAGAACCCTGTCCCTGCACCGTCGTTCGGCGCTGACCCTGGCGGGAGGCGGTCTGCTCGCTGGCCTGGCGCCCCTGCCCGCCTTCCCGCAGTCCGAAGACTGGGCCGCGCAGACTTGGGAAGACCTGGGCGCCGATGTAAAGGCCGAGTTCAAATGGGCCTGGGACCACTATGTCGAGCGCGCCTGGGGCAAGGACGAGATCAATCCGGTTTCAGGCACGTCCCAGTCCTTCTTCATCGGGGGCCACGACCTGGGTCTGTCGCTGGTCGAGGCGCTGGACACCCTGTGGATCATGGAGCTGGACGCCGAGTTCCAGGCAGGCGTCGACTGGGTCAAGGCGAACCTGAACTTTGACATCGACGGCGAAGCCCAGGTGTTCGAGACCAATATCCGCCTGGTCGGGGGTCTGCTGTCGGCCTTCCTGGCCTGCGGCGATCCGGTGTTGCTGGAGAAGGCGAAGGACCTTGCCGACCGGCTGATGAAGGCCTTCGATGCCTCTCCGCACGGCCTGCCGTATCGCTATGTGAACCTGAAGACCGGCGCGGTGCGCGACCCCGAGACCAACCTTGCCGAGATCGGCACCCACATCTCCGAGTTTGGAGTCCTCAGCCAGCTGACGGGCGAGCCGAAATACCATGCCGCCGCGAAACGGGCCCTGATGCATGCCCTGAACATGCGGTCCGGGATCGGCCTGATGGCGGCCAACATCCACGCCGAGACCGGCCGGTTCACCAGCCGCAACGCCTCGATCGACGTCTATGCCGACAGTTTCTACGAATACCTGTGGGACGCCTGGGAGCTGTTCGGCGACGAGGCGCTGAAGGTCGCCGCGCAGGAGTGCCTGCAGGCCATGATCAACCATCAAGGCAGGCGCTACGACGGCCTGCTGTGGTTCCCGATGGTCGACTACGAGACCGGCGCGGTGACCGGCACATCGCAGACGGTGCTCGGCGCCTATCTGGCGGGGCTGCTGGGACAGGCGGGTTTCAAGACCGAGGGCGACGACTTCCTGAAGACCTACGAGACGATGCAGGATCGCTATCTGATCGTCCCGGAATCGACCGACGTCACCACCGCCCGCCCCCGCACCCTGCGCACGGGTCTGCGTCCCGAGGTGGCCGACGCCTGCCTGAACCTGTGGCAGCACGACCGCGACGACCGGTACCGCGCCATCGCGGCGACCCACTATCGCAACATGAAGTCGAGCTCGAAGGCGCCCTACGGCTACACCGCCCTGACCGACATCACGACCCGACCGATGACCCAGGGCGACAACTGCCCCGGCTACTGGTGGTCCGAGCAGATGAAATACTACTTCATCCTGTTCGCCGCGCCCAAGCGGATCGACATCGACCGGCTGGTGCTGAGCACGGAGGCCAACGTGCTACGGGGGTTTGTCCGTTCGTCCTGACGAAAAACACCCTGACGAAACGGACGAAACGGACCAAATCCTCTGTTCGCCCTCTCCGCGAAGCGTGAGTCCGAACTCTACACCCGCAGCGAACCAAGGCGCGTTCGGAAGGGTGTGCGCCCCGCCGACACTGACTGGATCAGGACTTCCATGTCGAATAGAAAAATCCGTTCGACTTAGGTGGTGTGGACAAAGTGTCTGATCCACAGTCGGATGGATGCGACGATGACGAAGCCGAGGAAGCTGTCGGCGGTCTTGTCGTATCGGGTAGCCAGTCGTCGGCTGTGTTTGAGCTTTGAGAAGCATCGCTCGACGAGGTTTCGCAGGCTGTAGATGTGGCCGTCGA
>NZ_JAFCVJ010000031.1:0-25050 GCF_049896985.1 Brevundimonas sp. SL161
CTCAAACACAGCCGACGACTGGCTACCCGATACGACAAGACCGCCGACAGCTTCCTCGGCTTCGTCGTCGTCGCATCCATCCGACTGTGGATCAGACACTTTGTCCACACCACCTAGGAGCCCCCGCCCGCATCGAATATTGCAAAATCGCCCACCGCGATGGTCAGAAGGTCGGCGAGCCGGACGTCAAGAATCCGCACCCGGATGGCAAGGTCCCGGCCCTGACGCACGACGGCGCCTTGATCACGGAATCGGCCGCTGTGGCCCTCTATCTGACCGACCTGTTTCCGGAGGTCGGGCTCGGCGCCCTGCCCGGTTCGCCGGAGCGTGGGCCTCTGCTGACGTGGCTCGCATGGGCGGCGGGCGAACTGGAGCCGGCGGTCTGGAGCAAGATGACCGGCGAGGCGGATCGCGATCCGATGGCAAAGGCCCGTTATGAAGCGGCTGTCGGTCGGCTACTCGAGACGCTGTGGGAAGGCCCTTGGCTGATGGGCGACCGGTTCACCGTGGCGGACGTGATGATCGGTTCGTCGCTCGGCTGGGCCCGGCTCGCCTTCCCGGACAGCCCCTTGCTGGACGCCTATGCCGAGCGGCTGGCACAGCGGCCGGCCCGCATCCGGGCGGACGCCAGAGACGCGGCGGACGCGGTGCTCGAAGCCGTCTGATCGACCTCAGGCGGCGTCGGCGTGATCTTGATGGAAGGGTGCGTCCCCGTCGCCAACGATCTCCACCGCTTTAAGGGCACCGACGAAACTGTCGCGCCAGATGCCGACATCGGTGTCGCGCACCACCTGCATCAGGGCCTCCCATTTCCGTACCCGCTCGGCCAACGGCATAGTCAGGGCCTTCTTGATCGCGTCGGCGACTTCCTCGCGACTGAACGGATTAACCAGAAGGGCCTCGCCCATCTGTTCGGCCGCGCCGGCGAAGCGGGACAGGATCAGGACCCCGGGATCGTCCGGGTTCTGGGCGGCGACATATTCCTTGGCCACCAGGTTCATGCCGTCGCGCAGGGGGGTGACCAGACAGACCTTGGCGGCGCGATAGATACCGGCCAGCTGGTCCCGGCGGAAGCTGCGGTTCAGATAGCGGATCGGCTGCCAGTCCATGTCGGCGAACTCGCCGTTTATGCGGCCGGCCAGAGCGTCGAGCCGCGCCCGGATGTCCTGATAGCTGTCGACGTCGTCGCGACTGATCGGCGTCACCTGCACCAGGAAGACATCGCCGCGCATGTCGGGATTGTCCTGAAGGAACTGCTCGTAACCGACCATTCGCTCCTCGAGTCCCTTCGAATAGTCGAGTCGGTCGACGCCCACCATCATGGAGCGGAAGGCGGCCGAGGCCGCCATTCGGTCATAGGTGCGCCGCCCCTCGCGCGAGTTCCGGGCCTCGGCGAACCCCTGGACGTCGATGCCGATGGGGAAGACGCCGATCCGCACCTTGCGGTCGAAGGCCTCCAAGCCGCCGTAGCCGGCCAGTTCGCCGCGCGCCTCGGAGATCACATAGTCGCGGAACAGGTCGAGCCATTCCTGCGTCTGGAACCCGATCAGATCGTAGGCGAACAGGCTCTCCACCAGGCGTCGATGATGCGGCAGGGTCACCAGCAGCTGACGCGCCGGCCAGGGCGTGTGCAGGAAGAAACCGATCCGGTTCTTGATCCCCAGCCTGCGCAGATCCCGCGCCATCGGGATCAGGTGATAGTCGTGGATCCAGATGACGTCGTCCGGCTCGATCAACGGAGCCAGAACCTCGGCGAACCGCCCGTTCACCCGCTCATACCCTTCGCCATAGGACCGTTCGTAGGCGGTCAGATCGACCCGGTGGTGGAACAAGGGCCACAGGGTCTTGTTGGCGTAGCCATTATAATATTCCTCGACGTCCTGAGCTTCGAGATCGACCAGGGCGACGGTGATGCCCGCCCGATCCTCGATCTTCAGTTCGCCGGTGAACTGCTCAGTCGTTTCTCCGGACCAGCCGAACCACAGGCCATCGTATTTTCTGAGAGCGGCTGAAAGGGCCATGGCCAAGCCGCCGGCCGAGCCAGCCGCAGGATCGACAGGCGCCGAGACCCGGTTGGACACAACAATAAGACGTGACATGCCACCCCAACGCCAAGGCCAAGGTTTGGCTGCAACGCAACATCGTGAACCGCCTCGGGGTTGACACGATGCGGACCGGAAAAAGCGCCCGATTCAGCGAACGGCCGTCCACGACCGACTGAGCAGGACCGCGCAGTTAATGATCCCGGCCAGCGAATAGGTCTGGGGATAATTGCCCCACAGCTCGCTGTCGCCGAGCGAGATGTCCTCGCTGAGCAGGCCCGCATGGGTTCGGCGACTGAGCATCTGCTCGAAGATCTCCCGCGCCTCCTCGGTCCGGCCGCTCATATGCAGGGCCTCGATGAACCAGAAGGTGCAGAGGTTGAACGCGGTTTCAGGCTCGCCGAAGTCGTCCGGCTCGACGTAGCGGAACAGGTAGGGGCCCTTCTTCAGATCCCGTTCGATGGCGTCGAAAGTGGCCACCTGGCGCGGATCCTGCGGATCGAGGAAGCCCAGGTCGACAAGCTGCAACAGGGAGGCGTCCACCTCCTTGCCGCCGAAGCTGGCGCCGAACCGGCCCTCTTCAGGAATGAAGGCTTCGGCCTCGATCCGTTCGCGGATGATGCGGGCGCGATCGTTCCAGACCTCGGCCCGCGGTTCCAGACCCAGCTTGTGCGCCGCCTTGGACAGACGGTCGCAGGCGGCCCAACACATGACCGACGAATAGGTATGGACCCGGGCGATGGTCCGGAACTCCCATAGACCCGCGTCCGTCTGGTCGTGCATGGCGAAGGCTCGGTCGCCGACCTTCTCCAGCGCAAAGAAGTCCTCGATCGACCCGGGCCGCAGCAGACGCTGGTCGTAGAAAGCCTGAACCAGCGGCAGAACGATCTGGCCGTAGACGTCGTGCTGCAGGTGTTCGCGGGCCTGATTGCCGACGCGAACCGGCTTCATGCCGAGATAGCCTTCGACCGAGGTGACGATCCGTTCGTCGATGTTCTCCTCGAGGCCCACGCCATAGACGGGCTGGACGTGGCCGCCCGCTGAGGAATCCACGAGGTTCCTCAGATAGACGAGATAGTTCTCCAGGATGTCGTCTGCGCCCAGCCGGTTCAGGGCGCGGACGGTGTAATAGGCGTCCCGGATCCAGCAGTAGCGGTAGTCCCAGTTGCGTCCGCTCTCCGGAAACTCGGGCACCGAAGTCGTCATGGCGGCGACGATGGCTCCAGTCTCCTCATAGGCGCAGAGCTTGAGCGTGATTGCCGCCCGGATCACCGCCTCCTGATAGTCCAACGGGATGTAGAGGGTGCGGACCCAGTCCTTCCAGTAGGCCACCGTGCGATCCAGGGTCGCCGAGACGCCCGGTCCGACCTCCTGATCGTAGCCTTCGTCAGGGCCGAGAAAGAAGGCCATCGACCGTTCCAGCCGGAACGTCCGTTCCTCGAGCACATGCGATACCGGACAGTCGGTCGTGAGCCTCAGGGTGACGTCGGTGCACAGATAGCGAATGTGGTTGGAGCCGCTCGTCAGCTCCGCCCGGCGCGCACCCCAGTCGGCGGACGGCCTCAGCCGCACCCGGATGCGCGGCGCGCCGTCGAGAGGCCTCACGATTCGGGCGAAGGCCAACGGCCGGTAGGTCCGCGAATGCTTCATGTGACGGGGAGCGAAGTCGATGATCTCGACCGCCGCGCCATCCTCGGCCGTCAGCACCGTGCGCAGGACCGGGGTGTTGGGGATATAGGCCTGACTGACGTGTTTCAGCCCCTCGAGTTCGATGTCCCAGAAGCCGTGGTCAGGCGCCACGCCGTTCATCAGGGCGGAAAAGACCGGGTCACCGTCCACCCGTGGGGCGCAGGCCCAGACGAAACGGCCGTTGCGATCGATCAGGGCCGAGAGGGCGCAATTGCCGATGGGGGCGAGGTCGAGCGAGGGGCGCCGGGGTGAGGCCAGGGTCATCAGCCCGCCGCTCCGTCTGCAGAAACGTCGGAGGCCACGGCCTCAAGCCAGTCCATCACGGCCGAAACATCGCGCAACCCATAGCGTGCGGAGGTCGCCCGATATGGCCCGACCAGCACTCCGAAGCCACCCAGGGCCACGGCGGCGCGAAAGCCCGCCTCGTCGGTCAGATCGTCGCCCAGCATGACGGGAAGGGCGCCCGCGAACGGCGGCTCGGCCATGAAGGCCGTGACCGCTGTGCCCTTGTCGGAGCCGGGCGTGCGCAACTCCAGCACCATATGACCGGGCTGGAGCATCAGGCCCGTGGTCTGGGCGAGCTCGCGCGCCAGGACCAGGGCTTCGTCCGCGCTGGCGGGCGACTGGCGGAAGTGAAGGCCGGCTGAAATGGCCTTGTCCTCAACGATTACGCCGGGGCGGTCGGCGGCGAAGCGGCGGAAGGCGGCCAGGGCGTGGGCCACGCCGGGGGAGGCCTTCGGCCGATCCACCGCGCCGTCCCGACGCCGCCTTTCGAGGCCGTGCACGCCGGCAGCCGAGGGGGAAGCGCTGCCGGCGATCCGGTCGATCTCGCCGAGCGTCCGTCCGCTGACGATCGCCATTCGCCCATCCAGCGCCTGATCCAGGCGGCTCAGGACCGCCGTGCGCCTCGGGTCGGCCAGTACGGCGTCCGGGGTCGGCGCCATGGGAGCCAGCACCCCGTCCATATCCAGGAACAGGGCCAGCGGCCGCTCCATCACCACGGGTGGCGTGAGCAGAATTTCGACGAGCGTTCCGGTATCTGACGGCATGAGTATCCAGGTTTGGTTGACGACCCCACAGATCTAAACGCGCCGGTCCGGCAAAGGTTGAGCGGCTTTTGTCTGAACTTGCGTTGCATCCACCCGTCATCCCGTCGGACGCTCCCCTGACCCTCCATTGTGAAACCGCGCCGGATGGGGCAATTCCGCTCCATTCAACGACAGACGCCGGCAAAGGGCGCCGCAGCAGGATCAGCGCCATGCCCCTCGATATGCCCGCATCGTCTCCCGCTGTCGTCGGCGTCATGACGGACCGCGCGCGCGAGGTGATCCGGCTGAACATTGAGGCCCTGCAGGCGCTTGAGCGGACGGTGGATTCCAGCATCGCGCGCGCCTGCGACGTGATCCTGTCGCGGCACGGCTATGTTGTCGTCACCGGCATGGGCAAGTCGGGCCATATCGGAGGCAAGATCGCCGCGACCTTGGCCTCGACCGGCACCAACGCCTTCTTCGTCCACCCGGCCGAGATGAGCCACGGCGATCTCGGCATGCTGCGCGGCGACACCACGCTTCTGGCCATCTCCAGCTCCGGCGAGAGCCGCGAACTGCGTGATCCCCTCCTTTTCTGCCAGCGGAACGACATCCCGGTCATCGGCATGACGCAACGCGGATCCTCCTTCCTGGCCCGGATGTCGGCCGTGCCGCTGGTCATGCCCAGCGTGGCCGAGGCCTGCGCCAACGGCCTGGCGCCCACAACCTCGACCCTGATGACCCTGGCCTTGGGCGACGCCCTGGCGATGGTGCTGATGGACCGGCGTGGATTCTCGGCCATGGATTTCGGCCTGCACCACCCGGGCGGTTCCCTGGGCATGAGCCTGCAAAGCGTACGCGAATGGATGGGCGACAATCATGCGCCGCCGCCGACCGTTCCTCTGGATGCCGTCTTCGCCGAGCTGGTCGCCCGCATCACCGAGGGCCGCAAGGGTGCGGTCGCCGTGCTCGATTCCGACGGATCCCTGGCCGGGATGATCACGGACGGCGACATCCGCCGCGCCTTCGCACAGGATATCAGCCGCATCACCGCCGCCGACATCATGAGCAAGTCGCCGATCACCGTCTCGCCCGACCAGAGGATGAGCGACGTCGTCGACCTGCTGACGGCCAACAAGATCTCGAACCTGTTCGTGATCCAGGACGACCGACCTGTCGCCATCGTCCATGTCGCCGAACTGATGCAGGCGGGCTACGTCTCCTGACAGCAGGGCCGCTTGCGGTTGACCCCCGCCGGGCAAGGGTCTACCCCGCAAGCCAGCCGCGCGACGCTTCCGCCGGTCCGGAAAAACCACGCCGAAGGCTGGATTTGGATACGTCGCCTGATGTCGCGGAGCGGTCCGTTCGCTCTGATCTCTCTAGCGTTTTCGTGAGCGACGCGCCCGTGACGCCTGTGGGCGCGCCGAGCGTCGCCTCGCCGTTGAAGTCACGTTCCACGATCTGTGTCGACGGGTTCAACATGGCCCTCGCAAAGGGGTCTGGCATTGCCACCTACGGCCGCAATCTGCTGTCGACCCTCGGCCAGCTGGGGATGCACGGACAGGTTCTGTACGGGCCCTCCGCGAAGCGGTCGTCCAGCAACGTCGTGAATGAGGCCGTCCTTGTCGATCCGGATCGGCCGGGCCCGAAGGTCAAGAAGTTCGATCGTTTTCTTCGCACATTCACCAGCCGGTTCGGCCAGTCGGCCTGGCCGATCACGCCCAGCGGCGAAGTCGTCTGGCCGTCGCGCGGCGGTGGCCGACCGGAAGCGACCGCCTACTGGGCGGCCCAGGACCTGTTTCAGGTCTCCAACCGCTGCTTCAACGCCTACGGCAAGGTGACGCCGGTCGACTTCGCGTGCTCCGGCGAGGTCAGGCGGCCCGACGCTATGCAATGGACCGCAACCCTGCCACTGTACGCACGCGGCGTGCCCAACATCTACACGATCCACGACCTGATCCCGCTGCGCCTGCCGCACACGACGCTGGACGACAAGGCGACCTACATGGCGCTGTGTAAGATGATCGCCCGGCGCGCCGACCACATCGCCGTTGTGTCGGAAACGACGCGCCAGGACGTGATCCGCCTGCTGGAAGTCTCCGAGGATCGCGTCACCAACACCTATCAGGCGGTGCATCTGCCCGAAGCGCTGACCAGCCGCACCCAGGCCGATGTGACCATCGAACTGGAAGGCGTCTTTAACCTCGGCTGGAAGGATTATTTCCTTCATTTCGGCGCCATCGAGCCCAAGAAGAACCTCGGCCGGATCGTCGAGGCCTATCTGGCCTCCGGTCTGGAGACGCCGCTGGTCATCGTCGGCGGCCGCGCCTGGCTCGACGAGGGCGAGACCGCCCTTCTGAACCAGGTCATGCGCGACGGAGGGCCTAGCGCGCAGCGCATCCGACGCTATGAATACATGCCCTTCTCGTTGCTGATCAGCCTGATCCGCGGCGCCAAGGCCACCCTGTTCCCTTCGCTCTACGAGGGCTTCGGCCTGCCGGTGCTGGAATCGATGGCCCTGTCCACCGCCGTTCTGACTTCCACCGGCGGCTCCCTTCCGGAAGTCGCGGGAGATGCGGCCATCAGCGTCGACCCCTATGACGTCCAGGCCATGACGCGAGGCCTTCGCGCGCTCGACGCCGATGAGGCGTTGCGGGACGATCTCGTCCGCCGAGGCCTGACCCAGGCCGCGAAATTCTCGGTCGAGGCCTATCAGGGTCGGCTGTCCGCAATGTACGGCCGCCTCGGCCTGTCGTGACCCGATCGGTTCTCTTCGACGCCAGCCGGCTGTTAAGTCGGGTCGAACGGACCGCGCCGACCGGGGTGGACCGCGTCTGCCTGGCCTATGCCGAATGGCTGCTGTCCCTGCCCGGCGTCCAGGTCACGCCGGTCCGGGGCCGCAACGATCAACTGGTCGTCGTCGATGAGGCCTGGTTCCGCGAATGCGTCGCCACCCTGCGATCGCGCTGGACCGGCGCCTTCTTCGAACGTTCCCTGACTGAGGACGAGATGCGGCTGATGACCGCGCTCAGCAGCGATACGAAGGCGGCCGAGTCCGTCATCGGCAAGCCGCCGACCGATCCGGCGCGGCCCCCGGGACGCCGCCGGCGAGTGTGGAAGCAGTTCTTCCGCTCGCAGTGGATCCAGAAGCTGCCGGACAGCACCCTGTACTTCAATGTGGGTCACACGGGGCTGGGCGACGACCGCATCTTGAGTGAGTTGCGCGACCGAGGTATCGAGCGGATCGTCTTCCTGCACGACCTGATCCCGATCACCCACCCCGAGTTCTGCCGGCCGGGAGACCGGGACAAGCACCGCCAGCGGGTGCTGAACACGCTAAACACCGCCTCCCGGATCGTGGTCAACTCCTGCTATACGGCCGATGAGCTGGCCGCCTTCGCCGCGCGCGAAGGCGTGACTCCGCCGCCGATCCACGCCGTCCACCTGGGGCTGGAGCCTACCTTCCTGACGCCTCTGACGGCTGCGACGCCCCGGCCCTATTTCGTGCACATCGGCACGATCGAGGCGCGCAAGAACCTGGCCTTCCTGCTGACCATCTGGCGACGACTTTACGAACGGATGGGCGACGCGGCGCCCCAACTTGTTCTGGTCGGTCGATACGGCTGGGAGAACGAGGCGGTTCTGGATCATCTGGAGCGCTCGCCAGCCCTTCGCGGCTTGGTGCATCAGGCTTCCGACCTGCCCGACTCGGCCCTCGCGACCCTGATGGCCAGCGCTCGGGCTCTGGTCGCGCCGTCCTCGGTCGAAGGCTTCGACCTGCCGGCGGTCGAGGCCTCCGCCCTGGGCGTGCCCCTGATCGCCTCCGACATCCCCGTGCACCGCGAACTGGTGCCGGACGCCCAGCTGATTGATCCGCTCGACGGGCTGGGCTGGCTCGACGCTTTGGAAGGGGCCACCAGACACCCTCCGAAAGCGACGCCATTTACCGCCCCGACCTGGGACCGTCACTTCGCCGAGGTCGGTCGCCGGGTCGGTCTGTCGCAGTGATCCCAGTTGGCGCTGGCGGGGCGGGTCAAAGGCCGATATTCACCAACCGGGGCTTTCGAAGTACGGAAATCATGACGCGTTCTCTGCTCGCACTCCTGATCGCGTCCATTCTGGCAGGGTGCTCGACCCTGCCGAGGGACGGTCCGTCGAACCGCGCCGTCGTGCGTGGCGCGACTGAAAACGCCGATTATGCGATTGTCGATCTGGACTACGCCGCCGCCGAGCGAATCAAGGCGGTGGCTGACCAGACTTTCGGTTCGCTGGCCGGCGCCGCCAGCCTGGCCCCCGTCGATGTCATCGGCCAAGGCGATCAGTTGGCGATTGCCATCTATGAACCCAGCGGTGCCCTGTTCGGCGGCGGCGGCGGCAATGATGGTATTCGCTCCGGCAACCAGACGCTGCCGGCCGTCGTCGTGGACCGGAACGGCAATGTCGCCGTACCGTTCGCGGGTCCGGTCCGGGTCTCCGGCCTGACGACGACCGAGGCCGCCGGCGCGATCCGGCGCGCCTTGATCGGCCGCGTCGGCAACCCCCAGGTCAGCGTGACCCTGGCCACCAATGTCTCCAACGCCGTCACGGTTCTGGGCGAGGTGAAACAACCCGGTCGGGCGCCGCTCTCGACCAACGCCGATACGATCCTGGACGTGATCGCGGCCGCCGGCGGCGCCTCGCGGCCCAGCCAGGATGTCGAGGTGCAGATCCGGCGCGGCGACCAGACCTTCGTCGCCCCTCTTACGGCCGTCACCACCCGGTTCGCCGAGAATATCCGCCTGCAGAGCGGCGACCAGATCAATCTGGTCTACCAGCCGCGCCGGTTCTCCTCCTTCGGCGCCTTGGGCGCCGTGACGCAGCAGGACATGCCGGCCGGCGATCTGACCCTGGCGGACGCACTCAGCCGCTCCGGCGGCCTGAACGATGGCGCGGCAAACGCCCGCTCTGTGCTGATCTTCCGCTTCGAGCGGCCCGAGGTCGCCCAGGCGCTGGGCCTGACCCAGCCGGCGACGCCGAAAGGCGTGCCCGTCGTCTACCGTCTGAACCTGGAAGAGGGTGTCGGATTCTTCACGGCCTCCAGCTTCCTGATCCAGCCCAACGACATCATCTACGCACCTCGCGCCTTGTCCGCCGAAGTCGGCAAGTTCTTCGGCCTCGTGCAACAGGTCACTCGCGTCGTCTACGATCTGTCCGTGACGAGCACCCTGAACAACAACTGACCCGATGCCCGCTTGGCGAGAGTGGCTTCTGGGCAATCGCGGACGCGGCGACCGCAAGACGGCGCTCGTGGTCGCGGGAGACCTGTGGGAGCGGGCGGGACGACGCGCGCCCGCCACCCTGCCCGCCATCGCCGAGGTCGAGGCCAGCGCGTTGCAGGTCTATGCCGATCACGGCCTGCCCACGCAGCACGGCCACTATCAACGCGCGCCCGGCGCCCCCGAATGGACCTGGCTGGCGGAAGAGCTTCCCGCCGAACTGCGCTGGGCCATGGTCCTGGAACGGCCGCCCGAGCAGGGCTGGCGTTACGCCACACTGGAGGATATCGGCCGGTTCCCCGGGGCGTCGGGCGAGCTTCTGGCCGCGGCGAACCTGCTCGCCGAGTGTCGTCATCTGAAGGACCGGCTGACGGGGCGCGAACCGGGCGAACCCGGCGACGACATCCAGACCGCCATCCGGTTGGGTTTTGAATGGCATGCCCTGAAGGACGCCATGGCTTGGAAGGAGAAGGCGCGCCTGAAGCTCACCACTCCTTCGGACGCCTTGTCGGCTCCGCTGTCTGAGGCCGAACCAACAGCTTCGGCTGTCCCTGACCGTCAGCCGAACCTGGACCTCGAAGCCACGCCTGCGCCTGTCAAACCGCCGCGCAAGTCTCGAAAACCCCGCAAGGCGAAGGCCAGCTGATCAGGCCGCGGCCCGACCGTCCGTCGTCGCCTCGGCCAGCAGTTCCAGCGAGCGGACGCGAGCGCCGTGGTCCCAGATCTGGCTTGTGATCATCAGCTCGTCCGCGCCCGTGGTGACCGTAAAGGCCTCGATCGCCGCCCGCACCGTCGCGGGCGATCCGACAGCCGAACAGGCCAAGGCCTGACCGATCATGGCGCGCTCGCCGTCTCCCAGGCTTTCGGCGTATCCGTCCCGCGGCGGCGGCAGCTTGCCCGGACGGCCGCTCCTCAGGTTCACGAAGGCCTGCTGGACCGAGCTGAACAGCAGCCGGGCGGCCTCGTCCGTCTGGGCGGCGAAGACGTTGTAGCCCAGCATCAGATACGGCTTCTCCAGCCGCGCCGACGGCCGGAAGGTCTCGCGATAGATGCGGATCGCAGACATCATCTCCGACGGCGCGAAATGGCTGGCGAAGGCATAGGGCAGGCCCAGATGGGCGGCCAGTTGGGCGCCGTAGGTCGAGGATCCCAGGATCCACACCGGAACATCCTGGCCCTCGCCGGGGTTGGCGCGGATGCGCTGATCCTCCGTCGCCGCCTCGAACCAGTGCATCAGCTCCATGACGTCCTGCGGGAAGCTGTCGATGTCGCCTTGAAGGGTCCGCCTGAGGGCGCGGGCGGTGGCCTGGTCGGACCCGGGCGCGCGGCCCAGGCCCAGGTCGATGCGGCCGGGATAAAGGGCGTTCAGCGTGCCGAACTGTTCGGCGATCACCAGCGGCGCATGGTTGGGCAGCATGACCCCGCCGGCGCCGACACGGATGGTCTTCGTCGCTGCGGCCACGGCGCCGATGACGACCGAGGTCGCGGCCGACGCGATACCGGCCATGTTGTGGTGCTCGGCCAGCCAGTAGCGATTGTAACCCAGGCGCTCGGCATGCCGGGCCAGGTCCAGGGTGTTGGCCAGCGCCTGGGAGACGCTGGAGCCCTCGGGCACCGGCGCGAGATCAAGAACAGAGAGTGTTGCCATCCCCGCCATATGGGGACGGTGCACGCCCCCGCAATCAGCAACGTCGCGTCGGCCGGGCCGGGCCGGGCCGGGCAAGGCTTCGTCCGATGTCCGGACGCAAAACACCCTGACGACACGGACGAAACGGACGAAGTCGCCGCTGTTCACACTCTCCGCGAGCCGTGGAAGGGATTGTACCTCAGCCGCAGACCAAGGCGCGCTCAAACCCGAAAACGGCCCGCAAAGCCCGGCGCGGCGTTAGTCCGGCCGTCGAACAAGATTTTATCTTCGACGCTCCGGAGCGGATCAGGCGGCGTTGGCCGCCTTGCCGGTCTTGGCCTTCTCGGCCTCTTCATAGGCGCGCATGCCTTCGACGATCAGTTCGGCGGCCTCGCCAGCGTCGCCCCAGCGCTTCACGCGGACCGACTTGTTCTTCTCCAGGTCCTTGTAGCGGGTGAAGAAGTGCTCGATCTGCTCGACCATGATGGTGGGCAGCTGACGATAGGAGGCGATGTCGGTGTAGTAGGGGTGCAGTGCGTCGACCGGAACGGCCAGGATCTTGTCGTCGCCGCCGGCCTCGTCCTCCATCATCAGCACGCCGATCGGGCGCGAGCGGATGACGCAGCCCGGCACCACCGGTGTCGGGTTCAGCACGATCACGTCGCAGGGATCGCCATCGTCCGCCAGGGTGTGCGGCACGAAGCCGTAATTGCCCGGATAATACATGGCAGTATGCAGGAAGCGGTCAACGAACAGGGCGCCGGACGCCTTGTCCATCTCGTATTTGACCGGCAGGCCCCCTTGCGGGATCTCGATGATCACGTTCAGGTCCCAAGGCGGGTTGGGACCGACCGGGATGGCGTCGATGTTCATGGCGGGCTCGGTTTTGTGCGTCTGCGAAGGGAGGCGGGCGTGATAAGCCTCCGGACGGCGAACGGCAAGCGCGGCGCGCGCTATCGAAGAAAGACAGATGAGGGAGCCTGGCGGGAATGACCACGATCGACTGGCTGGGTCTGGCCCTCTTCATGCTGTGCTGGCTGGGTTACGGTCCGCTGCTGAGTCTGCTGGCGCATCGCAGCGGCTCGCTCAATACGGATATGCTGACCGTTCGCCACGCCTGGATGACGGCGATGACACACCGTGAAATCCGGCTGCTGGACAGCCAACTTCTCGGACACTCCATCAACTCCGGCTCCTTCTTCGCCTCGTCCAACCTGCTCCTGATCGCAGGCGTCGCCGGCATCCTGTTTGGCGGCGACCAGGCCCTGGAGGGATTTTCCGCGGTCGGTGCCGAGGCCGTGCCGGTCGGGCTGCTGGAAGCCAAGCTGGGGCTGGTTCTCTTGTGCCTGGCGCGGGGCCTGCTCGATTTTATCTGGTCGATCCGCCAGATGAACTACGCCCTCGCCCTCATCGGCGCGGCCCCTGAAGTCCATTCCGAGGCGGACAAGGTCGCTTTCGGCGAGGCGACGGCCCAGGTCTTGAACCCCGCACTCTCGGCCTTCAGCCAGGGCGTGCGGGGCTATTATTTCGCCTTGGCCGCAGCGGCCTGGCTTTTCGGACCGGTCTGGCTGTGCGCGGGCGTGCTTTCGGCCTTCGCCCTCCTGGTCTGGCGTCAGTCCGCATCGCCGGCCGCCCGCGCGATCCGGACCGCCAGACGCCTCCTCGAGGTCAATCGCGAGCGAGGAGCCTAGCTGTTTCGCACTGCAGCATTTGCTCCTAAGGCTGATCGCGCAGGAAACGTGTCCTGAAAGCGCTTACATCGTGGCGGTGAGGCGGATGTTACCGGTAACATGGCGTGATCATAGATGATAAAAGCCCGCTTGACGCGTTGTGCACCGCAACCTAGATTGTTCCGCGACGCCTCCGGGCGTCATGCCCTTCCTGGGCGTTTCCTCCCTATAGACTTTTATGCCGCGCCCTCGGGCGCGGCTTTTTTTTCGCCCTGACACCGGGTCCAAACTCAGCGCGGCCAGGTCTCGGCGGCCAGGGCCGCGATGACCCGGTCCAGCGTCTTGGCGAACCGGTCATGATCGCCGGACGGCTCCAGCGTCGTCTCGTCCAGATAGAGCGCCCGGTTCAGTTCGACCTGCACCGCCTGGAACCCTTCATCCGGCCGCCCCCATCGCTCGGTCGAATAGCCGCCCGCATACGGTGCGTTCAGGCCGACCCGCCAGCCCTGGGCCTCGAACAGGGCGCGGATTCTCCGCATTGTCGCGCCGCGACAGGCCGAGCCGTGCCGGTCCCCCAACACGACATCGACGCCTCTCCGGTTCCGGCTTGTCGCCCCCGCCGCCCGCGAAGGCATCGAATGCCAGTCGATCAACAGGGCCGCGCCATGCCGGTCCCGGGCGGCCCGCATCAGTTCGCCCAGCGCGTCATGATAGGGTGTGTGCACCCACGCCAGGCGGCCCGGCCCCTCGGCCTGCGACAGCCGCCGGTCATAGAGAAGCGTCCCGTCCCCGGCCCGGCGGGGAATGACGCCGAAACCGGCCGAGACCCTGGCCGTCGGCTCAGCCTCGATCTCGCCGTCGAACAGGGCCGGATCCAGTTCGGTCGGCGCCCGGTTCAGGTCGACATAGGCCCGCGATACCCGGCCTGCGATGATCGGCACGCCCCGCGATGCTCCGCCCGCGATCAGCCGGTCGACGCCGACATCCTCGGCGCTGCGCAGGGTGGATGAGGTCAGGTCCGCCGCCTCTCCCATGTCGGCGGGTCGCTCCCGGCCGGAATGCGGAGAGGCGAACACCATCGCGCCCGCAAGCCCGTCCGCCGGCGTTACGACGAAGGCGGGCAGGGGGTTCAAGGGAGGCGGACTGGCGTCGAAAGGCGGCGTCATGGCTACCGCATAGGGCCTGATCAGCAAAAGTGCGACGCGGATTTTCGATGCGGCTGGAGAGGTTTTCCACGGACCTGTCGGCGGAGCGCGCGATCGCATCGCGGGAATTTCATGGCCGGTTTACAGTTCCGGGACTAGCGTTGGAATTCTGAACAGGGGAGTTCCACGCATGGCGCGCATTCTGCTGGCCGAAGACGATGCATCGCTGAGGGGCTTTCTGACCCGTGCGCTTGAGCGGGCGGGCCATCAGGTCATCGACTGCGAGAACGGCGACGACGCCATCGACGCACTGGAACATGGTCCCTACGACCTTCTGCTGACCGATATCGTCATGCCGGGGGCGGACGGGATCGAGGTGGCGCGTGTCGCCGCCGCCCGCCAGCCTGGCCTGCGCATCATGTTCATCACCGGCTTCGCCGCCGTCGCCCTCAGCGCCGCCCAGGCCAGCCCCCAGGCCAAGGTCCTGTCCAAGCCCGTCCATCTGCGCGACCTCGTCAGCGAAGTCGAAAAGATGTGCGCGGCGGCTTGATTCGCGAAGGGGCGCCACCGCTCGCCGCCTGGCGGCTCCCCAATTGCGCGCAAGCGACCGCTTCGTTTGGCATGCCCCAATATCACCCCCGTTTCGCCCTTGCGGCCGTCGCATCGGCTGGGTATAGACCGCTCCTTCCCGTTCCGGACCCGTTCGGAACCGTTCTGGCGGATGCGTAGCTCAGCGGGAGAGCACCTCGTTGACATCGAGGGGGTCACAGGTTCAATCCCTGTCGCGTCCACCATTCCTTTCAATGACTTAGCCCGCCGCAGCCTGTGGGCGCTGGCCGGAAACTGGCCGGAAACGCTTCTGCGAGACGTTGACCGGCCGGTTTAGGCCGTTTGCGCGTTTGCCGGACATTTGTCTCTACCGCCGCATTTGACTCTCAGACGACCTTGGTTAGGTCCGCTTTCGGGCGAGCACCGAAACTTGAATTCAGTGCGCCCCCACTAACTCGTCGCTACTATAAAAAATGTCCGCTCTAGAACACCCATATCGGTCCGGGAGCGACGCCCGCGACCGCTCGTAAACGCTGACCATCCTGTTGCCGCTAAGTTGCAATGCGGCCCGTCCCGACGGACAATCCCTGCGCTGAGGGGATTCCATGTATCTGAAGACTGTCGCACTGCGGAATTTTCGCTCGTTCGATGCGGGCGAAGTCGAACTGCAAAAGGACCTCATGGTTTTTGTAGGCGAGAACAACGGCGGCAAGAGCAACGCCATCGATGCGATCCGGCTGGTAACTCAGCCCTTGGGCGGTCGCCGCGAAATCTATTGCGAACCCACGGATGTTCGGTTCCAGAGCCCGACCAAAGGCTTCGAGCTCGAGGCGACTTTCAGTGATCTGAGCGTCGGCCAGCAAGGACGCCTGATCACTGCCAGCACTGACGCCTCGCTATCGGAAGCGCGCTTCGGAATTCGCTACGCCGGCGGTCTGGGGGATCGACCAAGCCTTTGGGCGGGCAAGCCTGGCAACCTGCCAGAACCGGGCTGTCACGATATGGTTCGCCACGTCTATTTGCAGCCCCTGCGCGACGCCAAGCGCGCCTTGGCCTCCGGCAATCCCACGCGGATTATGGCCCTCCTCAACCACTTCCTCGGCGACACCAAGTCGGAAGACCTGGCCCGCGAACTGGCGCGGCAGGCAAAGCACGATGTGCTGGCCAAGGTCGATGAGGCAGTCGGCAAGGGTCTCACCGCCCTGACTGCAGGCGTGCGTCCGCAAGCCGCCGCACTGGGCTTTGCCCCGCAAGAGGCGCTGGTCGATATCGCCCGTGACCTCCGGTTCAAGCTGGCCGACCACGGCGTTTATCCCGAGGACCTGCGCTATTCAGGGCATGGCTACGCCAACCTGCTGTTCATGGCCACGATCGCGGTTGAACTGGAAAAGGTCCGAAATGCGGACCTGACGTTGTTTTTAGTGGAGGAGCCGGAGGCGCACCTGCATCCCCAGTTGCAGGCAGCCGTCTTGTCTTTTCTCAAAGACCAGGCTGCCCAATCACGCTCGATCAAATCTGAGGATGGTCCCGCAGGCCAAATCCAAGTGGTCGTGGCAAGTCACTCGCCCAACCTCTCCGCCTGGGTCAGCAGCAAGCAGTTGGTCGTTTTCAAGTCTGTTGTTCCCACCCCGGCAGCGACCTCGGACGCTCCCGAAGAGCAGGCGTCACCAGCCGAGGCGGACGCCGCCGTGATCGAAGGGGGAATCGCCGAGGGAGCGGGCGATGCTGCTGATGCGGTCGACGCGCTCGCCGCGACGGCGACCGCCGCCGTCATTCGGCGATCAACCCGTTGCATTCCGTTGTCGCAGATCGATCTGGATGACCTGCAGCGCAGGAAGATCGACCGATACCTCGACGTCACGAAGGCGGCCCTGCTCTTCGGTGGGCGCGTCTTGCTAACCGAAGGCATCGCCGAAGCCCTTCTGCTGCCCGTGATCGCGGAGCATTTGACCCTGAAGGATCAGCCGGAGAAGCTTCGACTCTTCCGCTCGGCCGTTTTTGTCCCGATCGATGGGGTGGATTTCATGCCCTACGCCAACCTCCTGACCTGTCAGATCAATGAAGCGCGGATCGCAGAGAGGGTTGTGGTCATGACGGACGGCGATCATGGCGCGGGCGAAGGCGACGATGACCAGGAAGACTCCGATGCGCCTGAGGATGAGTTCGGGGGCGAAGTGATCGAACTGGGCGCCGATGCCGAGCCGCTGATCCCGGGCGAGCGACGCAAGCGCGCATTAGAAGCCTTGGCCGAGACCAATGGCGCCCAAGGCGTTCTGTCAGCGATTACGTCCCGGTACTCTTTGGAAAGCGAGCTCCTGGAGGCAGGCAACGGCGCGATCCTGCGCGCGGCCTACGTCAGCCTCCATAAACGGTCCGGCAAGAAGTGGGACAAGGCCGCGGCGCTTGAAGGCGATGCACGAGCCAAGGCCATCCAGAAGCTGTTCAAGAATGCGCGGAAGGGTGACTTCGCCCAGGCACTGGCCGACCTGATCGAGAAGATCCCCGGGAACAGCCACACCTTTGTCGTGCCCAAGTACATCGCCGACACGATCCGCGAAGTCGTGGCGTGACGAGCGCCTATACGCCGACGAAGGAGCAGGAAGCGATCATCGAGCACGATGGACATGCCTTCGTGCGCGCCTGCCCTGGCGCCGGGAAAACCCGCACCATGGTCGAGCGCGCGCGCCGCATGCTCAGCGCGACAACCGACCGGCGCGGAGTGGCGTTCCTGTCTTTCACCAACGCCGCCGTTGAAGAACTGGAGGGAAGGCTTCGCACCTTCGGCGCCCTGCCTTCGCCCCTTTTCCCGAGCTTCATCGGTACATTCGACCGCTTCCTCTGGCAGTTTTTCATCACGCCATTCGGGGTCGACGGATGCAGCCATCCACCCCGGCTGGTTCCGGACAAGTCAGAGTGGGAGATCAAGCCCTTCGACGCTGCTCAGGCCCTGAAGCTCAAGCACTTCGATCGGTCGACCGGCGCCTTCGTGCCGGCCAAGGCAGTGGACACTGGCTTCTATTCGAAGACCGGGCCGGGCGCCTGGGAGACGGTTGCGCGCAACACGATCGCTCGAGCTCGCGATCGAGGGCATCTTGATTTCGAGGACGTCAGGGACTGCGTCGCTGGCCGCCTCGCAGACTCGGCCTTTGCCCTGCGTCTCGGTGCCGCGCTGAATGGCCGGTTCCGGGAGATCGTCGTTGATGAGGCGCAGGACTGCAATCCGGCCGACCTTGAGATCATCGACTGGCTTCGGAAAGCGGGCATAAGGGTCAAGGTCGTCTGTGATCCGAACCAGGCGATCTACGCTTTCCGAGGAGGTCTGACCGATGAGCTGATCAAGTTCGAGACGACCTTCGGCGGTGACGATCGGCTGCCGATGAGCGGCAACTTTCGCTCGTCGCCGGCAATCTGCGCTGCGATCTCGCAGTTGCGTCCGCCGGCGACCCGAGGTGTCCGCGACCAGGCCGTGGGCAGGTTCAGAACTGAAACCACGCCAATTCACATCCTGTCCTACGGCGGCACTGGCGTGCCTGCCTCGATCGGCGCCTGCTTTCAGACCTTGGCCGGGAGTATGGACATTCGACCGGCGCAGGCGCCGGTGCTCGCCGCGACTTGGTCCAGCGCCGGGAACGCCGTCGGTCGGGCTATGCCTGACGCCGGTAACGACAAGACATTGCTCCTCGCCGAAGCCGTCATGGGCTTCCACTTCGCCTTCGCGGCAGGCAACCGCCGCGAGGCGCTGACCCGACTGCACAGGGTCGTTCTCCAGATTCGCGGCGTCATCGCCAACGCCGGGGACTACACCTTCCATCTCAAAGCAAATGGCGCCGATGACGGCAAATGGCGTCCCGAGATCATCGCCGTGGGCCAGGCCTTGCGGGTCGGCCCGGGAGAAAGCGCTGATGCGTGGTTGAAGCGCGCTCGCGATCTCATCGGAACGACCCTCGTTGGATCGTCGACGATCGGTCAGCGTCTGCGATCGAACGGGAAGTTGGACTCTGTCTTGGTCGAAGTGTCTCCGACGGCTTTGCCCGCAAAGGCCATCCACGCCGTGAAGGGCTTGGAGTTCCCAGCGGTGTGTGTGGTGCTGACGGCACGAACTGCGGGCGGCATCCTTGATGTCTTGAGCGGAGCGTCGACCGATCCGGACGCCGTCGAAGAGGCCCGAAAAATCTATGTTGCCGCATCCCGCGCCGAACGGCTTTTGGCCATCGCGGCTCCGAGGAGTCGGGCAGCCGCTCTGAAGGCGCATCTCGACGTCGACGGGCACGCCGCGGAGATCCTAGTGATTTGAGCGCGATGAGGCCTTCACCGAAGCAATGGACCGACGAAGCGCTTGAGCTACGCATCCGATCGCTCGAAACCGCCATCGAACAATGGGCGGTCGAGCGGGACCTATGGTTTGATTGCTCCTGCAAGAGCCACCTCGCCCACAACAGTGGTGAACCGGGCAGTCCGCCTATAGCCACCGTGCTGTGTCTCGGCGGCGATCTCTACGGCGTCATCAGCGGTGAGGACGCAGAAGGGCACAAGCCGTCCTTTTTCGAGATGATCGCTGAGCTCGGGTTCGAGTACGAGAACAACGACGGATCAACGATCCACTTCTATCCGACCGACCCGGAGTTTGCGGCGGCGCTCGAAGACTACTTCCACTGGCAGTGGGTCTGCGGCCTCATCACAGACGACACCGCCGACGTCTACCACGAGCTCTATGAGCAATTCTCCGCCAACCCCGAACGCCTTCAACGCCTCGAATGGCGGGACTTCGAAGTCCTACTGTTTCGGCTGTTTCAGAACCAAGGGTTCGAAGCGGTGCTCGGGCCTGGCCGCGGCGATGAAGGCGTCGACCTGCGGATCATCCAGCGATCACCGCTGGGCGACATGATGACCTTCGTTCAGGCCAAGCGGTACAGCACACACCGGCCCGTCAAGCTTCCCGAAGTCCAAGCGCTCTACGGCGCCGCGCAGCTGGACCGCGCGGACAAGGCCCTGTTCGTGACAACATCTAACTACGCGCCGGCACCGCGGCGATGGACGGCGCGAACGGACGGCTTTATGGAATTAGCGGGCGCCGAGGAGGTGGTGAAATGGTGTGCCGGCGCCCGAGCTGGCGTCATTTCCGACCGAGCTAGCTTAGTCGCCCGGGACCGCGTTGAGAAGCTCATACTGGCAGCAGCACGAGGTACTTTGGGGCTCATCGTTCATGACTCCGGCGGGTGGAATATCACCGACAACTGGTTCGCCTTGATCCTGAAAGAGACGAAGCACGCCGCCCTCCTCATGGGTGTGCCGGCTGCCGTACTAGACCATGACGGCTACGGGCAAATCGGCCGCCACATCCCGCAGCTAGACCCTTCCACACTCCTCGGGTTCCAATCGGAAAATGTCTGGCGCGCCAAGCGGACGAGCGACGGTGGACGGGTCCGTTACTGGGATGGCCGCCACCTCTGGCACGCTTGGAACGGTCAGCCCTGCCACTTCAATTTGTTGGATTAAGCTTGGCCTGTGGATCGGCGTCGAAATCGGACCCCATCGAGAGGAAGCCTAGGTGGTTGAACTCACCATGTAACAATCCGTTGGCGCGCATGCTGACAGGCATCTATCGGGACCCCATCTCGCCCCGAGATATTGAGCTCATTCAATGAGTTACCTCATATCGGGTGGGGTCTAGCCTTCAACGCCGTTTGACAGTCGTGTCAGCAAGGAGGGTTATTTTAATCCATGCGGCGCTATGCGCCGCTCCCAACAAGCGTGCAAAATTCAGATACTGATCGTCGGAGCTCAGGTGCGCGGCAGCCGTCTCGTGCCCGATCCGACAAGCCGCGCGCGAAGATCGTCAGCATTGCTGCCGTGACCTTCGCCTTGTGCCCCGGTAGCCACGTCTGCAGCGCGGCGAATAATACGGTTTCGTAGTCACCCCGGCGCTCTATTAGGCGCGAGGTCAGCTCGCTCTGTTCGCCTAGGGCGGCGACAGTCCCGCTCAGGATCATGCAGCCTTTCGGTGATCCAGTTTTCGTGAGGCGCCTGATAAGATTTTCGAGCAGGCGGTCTACGCCCTCCGACAGACTCGGCGCGTTCGTAAGAGCCGACATGTCGAGGAAGGACACCTCCCGTTCGAAGGCGTCGATCGCCTCTACGTACAGCTGAGCCTTCTTGCCGAAGGCGGCGTAGATGCTGGGCTGGGACAAGGACATCGCCTCCCCCAGATCCCGCATCGAAGTAGCGTCGTACCCGAGCAGCCAAAAGCGCTTCATCGCTTCGCCGAGCGCCTTCTCACGATCGAACTGTCGAGGTCTGCCGCGAGCTGCTCCGATTTCCATAGCGATCGCTCAACATCTCAGCTGCCCCGCCGGCAGCTATACCAAGCGGTCGCTACAGAAAGGTTAGCGGCCGACAGCGCTTTCTGTAACGACTGCTACGGCAAGGTCGATGCGACCGACGCTCTATACGGATCACTCGCTACAAAACCCGTCCGGATATCGACGTCTGTCATCGTTGGCTCCGCGGACAGGGCGCGCCGCAGGCGGGAAAAGCAGTCGGCTGACCCAGGCCAGCCGACCAAGTTGTTATGCAGGGTTGCCAGCCGCAAGTACGCGGCACTGATCGATCAACTCCTCGATCGTCACCTCCAAAGGCATATAGCCATTCGTCAGGTCGATGGTGCTGAAGCCGGCGGCCAACGCCATCTCGCAGAACTCGATCAGCTCGGCTGAGTGCACCTTCTGAAACAGAGGCGCAGCGACTTCGGGGTCGTTGTCTGTGACATCAAAGTCGGGGCCGCTGACCAAAGCCACGATCTCGCTGCGATCGCGTGAAGCAAAGCAATGGTAGATGGGCAGATCGAAAACAGTCATTTCATGGGGGTAGGCGTAAACGAGGGCCGGACCTTCGGTGTTGAGAGCGCGGAAGATCCAACGGCCATCGGCGATCGGTTCGAGTGCTTCATGAAGGCCGTCGTAGCCAGCGATCGTGACGATGTAGCCAAGCTCTGGCGTGTCGAAGGGATGGGCGTAACGGCCGGCAGACTTGTGGTCGTTGGCCGCGGTCTCGATGGGAGTCATAAGAAGTTCCTTGGAAGCGGCCGAGCTGATCGGCCTTGAATTGGCTGGGAGGCAGAAGCTGCAGCGACCCTGCGCGGACGCAGGGTCGCTGCAGCTCATCAGACGGGGCCGGTCGGGCGCCTGACCAGAATTTGATGCGAGGCGAAGTCGAACGTGTCAGGACGTCGCGCCGCGATGCGATGATTGCGCAGGACGCCATAAGCCTCAGCGACGGCGTCGCTGTCGAACAGGGCCACCCCAACCACGGGTGGGCAGCCCTGCACCTCGAAGTGCACATGGCGCGGGATGGTCAGATGACCGGAGCCACGTGAAGTGAGCTCAACGAGCTGACGCACATAGCCTGGGTGATCCAATTCAACGGAGCCCACGCCGTCGGGGTCCGGCAGAGACACCAGCAAGCCGACATACAGAGGATTCGAGAAGCCTCCTGCGCGCTTGGCTGCGGCGGTGGGCGCCAACTCGGCGTTGAACGGGTTGGTCTTGAAGGGACCATGCGGCAAGGGCGGTTGGCCATAGCCTGGCGTGATGCGGGTCATGGCTACTACTCCTCGCCCTGACGGTCGACCGTCGGGCAGATGGTCCAGCTGGGCACCGCGCATTGGCCGTCGCCACGGTTGATTAGGACGCCATAGCAACGCAGGCGGCCCTGCAAGTCGAACAGCCCGGCGAACCCGACGGAGCAGCCCACCAGGTCGAACTCCGCCTTGGAGATCTTCGAACGCGGACGGGTCTCCGTCTCGTCGCTCCGCAGCGAGATCCGCAAGGGCCTGTTGCCTGCTGCCAAGGTGGCAGGGCGAATCTTCATCACACCCGCCGACCTGCGTCGGCTTTTCGAGCCCAAGCTATGGCAAGACCCAGAAAACCTCCCTCTCTCAGGCTCAAGAAAATCGGCGCCTGCCCCAAGTCCGGAAGGCCGATCAAGATCTGGTATGTGCGAGATGGACGCCACGGACAAAGCACTGGCGCGCGCGAGGACGAGCTTGAGAAGGCTGAGGCCGCCTTGAGCGACTATCTGATCGGCAAGGCGGAGCCATTTCGGCCGGATGCTGAACGGCTAACCTCGCCGGCTGATGTTCTCGTCGCAGACGCCATCGCGCTCTACGCGGCTGATCGGTCTCCCCATCTCGCTGATCCGGTATCGTCGGGAATCCGGCTAGCGGCGCTTCTGGAGTTTTTCGGAACGTCGACCCTGGCTTCGGTGAACCGAACGAACTGCCAGGCCTACCTAGCTCACCGCATCAGCCAGCCGATCAAAAGCTTCAAGAATCCCGAGACAGCGCGAAGGGTATCCGAGCAGGCCGTTATTCGAGAGCTCGAGGATCTGTCCGCGGTCATCGGTTGGTGGGATGCAGAACACCGATTGACGCGGCCGATCAAGGTTTGGCGACCTGCAAAGCCAGACAGTCCCCGCGACGCCCTCACACGGAAAGAGGCTGCTCATCTTTTGAAGGCCGCCCGGGGCAATCGCCTGGTTCACGGGCGGTGGAAGACTTTGCCGCCCTCCTCGCGTTCCAATCGACGGCATCTTTCGCGAATGCTGTTGTTGGGCCTTTATACGGGAACCCGCCCCGGCGTTCTGACCCGACTGCGTTGGCACCCCTCGGACACCGAACCTTGGATTGATCTCGAGGGCGGCTGGATGCGTCGACGGGGCCGGCTGGAGCGCGACCAACCGACAAAACGCAGGCCCATTTGCCGACTCCCAAGGAGGCTCCACGCTCACCTGGTCCGATGGCATGCGCTGGACGAGGCCGAATCCCGGGATCGTGCTCGTCGGGGGTTGCCGTCGATCAAAACTGTGATCCACCACGGCGGTCGCCCGCTCGCGGGCCGTATTCGGCGCAGCTTTGCATCGGCTGTACGCGATGCCGGCTTGAGCGAGCAAACAACCCCACACTGGCTTCGGCATACGGCGGCGACGTGGCTCGTCGCCAATCCCAAAGTCGAGCTGTCCGAAGCGGCGCAATATCTGGGCATGACCGTCGAGACGCTCGTGAAACACTACAATCATCACCGGCCCGATTTCTTGGCCGCGGCTTCCAAAGCACTAAGCCAGCCGTCAACGGCAGCCCACCGCTCTTCCCCTCATTGACCAATCCGTCCGTTAGAGATCGCCCTGATGGCCGCCTCAACCTTTAACTCGAGATTTCATGATGCCTGATCATCCCTCAGAAAACCGCAGTGACCACGCATGGGGCGGTGCTCGCTCAGCGACTGAGCGAACAAAACTATGCTTCACGGTGCCGGGGCCCGCCAAAGCAAAGGGCCGGGGTCGGGTGCATCGCGTTGGGAACAACGTCCATGTCTATCCAGACCAGGTGACGGTTCTTTACGAGAACTGGGTCAAGCTTCATGCCATGGAGGCCTGGAATGGTCGAGATCTCATGGAAGGTCCCATAGCTGTCAGCATCGACGTTGTGTACGAGCCTGTGCCGACCAAGTCCAAGAAGGAGCGCACCGCTATGCTCGCAGGTCTATAGTAAGGCCGACGAAGTATCCCGACCTCGACAACATCGTCAAAGCGGTGATCGATGCCTGCAAAAAGATCGTTATGCGCGACGACGTTCAGGTCGTCGATATTCGAGCCCGAAAGCGGTACGGCTCTAACTTCCGGGTCGATGTGGTCATATCGCCTGCCGTGCTGGAACCAGCCGGCGAACTCGAAAGCGTCTCACATGCTGTGTGGATCGGCGTCGAAATCAGACCCCATTGAGAGGCAGCCTAGTTGGTTGAATTCGCTATATAACAATACGTGGCGCGCATGCTGACAGGCGTCTGTCGGGACCCCGTCTCGCCCCGAAATATTAAGCTCATTCAATATATTGTTTCATATCGGGTGGGGTCCCGCCTTCAACGCCGATCAACATCCCAAACGATTCAATCAGGTCGCCAAATGCTTTAGAACTCCCGGCCGAACTTCCGTCGTTGCATCGTCACGCTCCTTCTCCACGAACTCCCTATCTTGGTGTCCAAGAGGCTGGGTG
>NZ_JAFCVJ010000032.1:0-24812 GCF_049896985.1 Brevundimonas sp. SL161
CGAGGCCAGCTGCACCCGGGCCTGGACCTCGCCGGTGTTGGGGTTGAACACATCGGCGAACCGGCCCGAGGCGCCGGTGAAGGACGCGCCGTCGATGAAATGGTTGATGTCGCGCATGGCTGCGTTCCCTGAAGTCTGAGTGTTCTTGATTGGCGGGCGGTTTAGCGCGGTCGGGCGAGAAACCCAATGCTTCCCTCTCCCGGTGGGAGAGGGCTTGAGCGTCCAGGAGCGAAGCGATTGGAAACGCGAAAGGGTGAGGGTTGCGCCTTACCGGTGAGGCCGAACCCTCATCCGTCCGCTTCGCGGCCACCTTCTCCCACCGGGAGAAGGAAGAGGATTATCTGGTCCCGCCCGGCACCCATTTGACATCGCCCGCGCCATTGGCGTTGGCGCGGCGGGCGGCGACGAACAGGTGGTCGGAGAGACGGTTCAGATAGCGGACCGCCTCGGGGGTCACCGGAGTTCCGGTCTCGGCCAGACGGATGGCTTCGCGTTCGGCCCGGCGGGCCACCGTGCGGGCCAGATGCAGGTGGGCCGACAGGGGCGAGCCGCCCGGCAGGATGAAGCTGTCGAGCGACTTCAGGCTCTCGTTCATCCAGTCGATCTCGGCTTCCAGCCGGTCGATCTGGGACTGGACGATGCGCAGGGCCTCCCATTTCGGCGGCGGATCGAGCGGGGTGGCGAGGTCTGCGCCGAGGTCGAACAACTCGTTCTGGATCCGGCCCAGCATGGCGTCGATACGGTCGTTCTGGCCCGAATGCAGCCGGGCGACACCAATGACGGCGTTCAGTTCGTCAACTGTCCCGTAGGCCTCGACACGGGGATCGGACTTGGACACGCGGGCACCGGACGCCAGGCCCGTGTCGCCGCCGTCGCCGGTGCGGGTGTAGATCTTGTTGAGGACGACCACGCCCTCAGCCCCCGTGCGTGGATTTCCACCACAGACCGGTCATCAGCAGCACGATGGCGGTCGCCTGCAGCGCCACCCTTAGCCGCATAAGCTTGTTGGAGTTGGACCGTGCGTAGTCGCCGCCGCGATACAGCGAATAGATGCCGAACCCGAGGGTGATGGCGACCGCACCGATGGCGATCAGGACGAGGATGTCGAAGACGTTCATGGCGCCAACCTAGGCCTCTCCAGACGCCTGCGCCAGCGACCGACGGCGCGACTCCTTACCGCTGTTCAGCTTCGGCTAACCCTGCTTCTCGGCGCGATCCTAACCTTTGCCCTGGACTGTAGCGGGTCAGGAGCCTGAATGACCGACCGCTCGATCCGCAATCTGGACAATCTGAGGGCCTCCGCGTCGACCGCGCGGGTGCTCAACCTGCTGCGGGTCAGTCATGAGCACGGTCGCACCGATAGCTGGCGCGCGGCCCCCCTGTTCCAGAACCCGACCCTGAACCGCAGCCTGATCATCAAGCACCGGTTGCGCAGGAACGAGATCGACGAGTTCCGGGTGCGCCGATACGTCGCCACCAAGATCATCCTGCCCATCGACGGTTCGGACCTGCGAGCCGGCGGCCGCTATCTGTTCGTGGATCAGGTCGGGTTCGACGGGATGCTGGAGCAGTCGTTCGGCATCCGGCCGTCGCATCCGGACCGCAGAATCCTGTCGCTGATCGACGAATTGCCGAGCCTGGACCCCTTCCTGCTGCGCGAGCAGCTGCGTCGCAACGGCCACATGCCGGCCCCCTGCTACTTCAACGTTTCCGAAGCCGACCTGATCCGGATGGCGGACTTCGTGGCCAGAGAGATCACGCCGCTCGTCGACCTTAGCCTGGGACCAGACATCGATCTCGCGGCTGACAATCCCGTGGCGCGCCTGACCGCCAAGATCATGTCGAACTCGGCCGGCGAAGACATGAGCGCGCTCGGCCAGACCTTGATGCTGGCGCCGGAGGAGTATGAGGAGGGCGTCTTCTGCTGGAAGGGCTTCCTCTATTACAAATGGGCGCTGCAGACGATCACCGGCGACATCGGCTGGGTGGTGGACAGCGTTCGCCGCGTCCGCCCCCGGGGCCGCGTGGGCGCCGAGCAGCACGCCGCGATCGACCGCGCGAAGGAACAGGTCCGCCGTCGCATCCATCTGACCTGCGAGGCCACGGCCGACATGCTGCGGGTCTATGACGACGCCTTCCGGGGGTTGACGCTGGAGGGCAAGCCGACCGCCTTCCGGGACTTCCTGCGGGATGCGCCGATCCTGTTCGCACGGCTGGGCGAACGTCTGGGCGCCATCCAGCACATCGTCAGCTTCTGGCGTTACCGGATGAGCGGCGACAAGTCAGCGCCGGGGGCGGAGGAACTGCTCGACCTGCTCGCGGACTTCGAAACCAGCCTGTCCGGCCGCGAACGACCGGACGTGCTCGCGCTGGCGGCTTGAAAAAGCGCGCCTCCTCCCCGCTCGCCGCTTGGCGAAGGGGGAGGAGGATGCGAGCCGCCTGCAAGCAGACGGAAGGGGTATTCGTGCGCGCAGAAAGATCCCCTCCGTCACTCCGCTACGCTGCGAGCCACCTCCCCGCGCCTGCGGCGCAGGGAGGATACCCGCTATCTTTCCTTAGTAGCGGTAGGCTTCCGGCTTGAACGGGCCTTCGGTCGGCACGCCGATGTAGGCGGCCTGTTCCTTGTTGAGGACGGTCAGCTTGGCGCCCAGCTTGGCCAGGTGGAGCATGGCGACCTTCTCGTCGAGGTGCTTGGGCAGGGTGTAGACCTGGTTCTCATAGGCCTTGATGTTGGTCCACAGTTCGATCTGGGCCAGGGTCTGGTTGGTGAAGGACGCCGACATCACGAACGAGGGGTGGCCCGTGGCGTTGCCCAGGTTCACCAGACGGCCTTCCGACAGCAGGATGATCTTCTTGCCGTCCGGGAACTCGACGTGGTGGACTTGCGGCTTGATCTCGTCCCACTTGAAGTTCTTCAGGCCGGCGACCTGAATCTCCGAATCGAAGTGACCGATGTTGCAGACGATGGCGTTGTTCTTCATCGCCCGCATGTGATCGACCGTCAGGACGTCCAGGTTGCCCGTGGCGGTGACGAAGATGTCGGCCTCATGGGCCACGTCCTCGACGGTGACGACCTCATAGCCTTCCATGGCGGCCTGAAGGGCGCAGATCGGATCGACCTCGGTGACCTTCACGCGGGCGCCGCCCTGGCGCAGCGAGGCGGCCGAGCCCTTGCCCACGTCGCCGTAGCCGCAGACCACGGCGACCTTGCCCGACAGCATGACGTCGGTGCCGCGACGGATCGCGTCGACCAGCGATTCACGGCAGCCGTACAGGTTGTCGAACTTCGACTTGGTGACGCTGTCATTGACGTTGATGGCGGGGAACGGCAGGTCGCCCTTCTTGGCCATTTCGTACAGGCGGTGGACGCCGGTGGTGGTCTCTTCCGACACGCCGCCGATGGCGTCGCGGATGGCCGAATAGAAGCCGGGCTTCTCGGCGATGTAACGCTTCATCACCTTGTAGAGGGCTTCCTCTTCCTCGTTCTGCGGATCGGACAGCAGCGACAGATCCTTCTCGGCCTTGGGGCCGAGCACGCAGAGCAGGGTGGCGTCGCCACCGTCGTCGAGGATCAGGTTGGGATAGCCGCCGTCGGCCCATTCGAAGATCTTGTGGGCATAGTCCCAGTATTCTTCCAGCGTCTCGCCTTTGGTGGCGAAGACCGGCGTGCCGTTGGCGGCGATGGCGGCTGCGGCGTGGTCCTGGGTCGAGAAGATGTTGCACGAGGCCCAGCGGACGTCGGCGCCCAGGGCTTCCAGCGTCTGGATCAGGACGGCGGTCTGGATCGTCATGTGCAAGCTGCCGGCAATGCGGGCGCCCTTGAGGATCTGTTGCGCGCCGAACTCTTCGCGCAGCGCCATCAGGCCCGGCATTTCGGTTTCGGCGATGGCGATCTCTTTATTGCCGAAGGGGGCGAGCGAGATGTCGCGGACGATATAGTCGGTCATGAAGGCGGCTCCTTGAGCGCGGCAGGGTTCGAAGATTGCGCGCGCATATAGCCCGCGAAGGGACATAGGGCAAGAATCATATAAGGATGTCTTTATATGATCTATTTCTTCACCCGCGAGGGAGGAATAGGCTCCGCCCATTCCCCTTGTCGCCTCGGCATGCCTAAACTCGTTCAAACAGGGGAGTTCGTTCATGAAGGCTGTGATCGCGGGGGCCATTTTCGCCGTGCTGACGGGAACCGTGGCGGCGGCCCAGGACGGGACCACCGCTCCGGCCGCCGGCGCCGTCACCCTGGTCCAGGCGGGCCATCTTCTGGACCGTCCGGGGCAGGCGCCGCGCGGTGCCTCCACCGTCGTCATCCGCGACGGCAAGGTCGAGTCGGTCCGGGACGGCTTCGTCGGCGTCGAGGCCTATCCGGCTGCGACCGTCGTCGACCTGCGCGACCGGTTCGTCCTGCCCGGCCTGATCGACAGCCATGTGCACCTGACCTCCGACCGCGCCGGTCAACAAGGCTTGCTGGCGAACTTCACCGACAGTTTGCCCGCCCGCGCCTATGAGGCGGCCGGCAACGCGCGCGACACATTGATGGCCGGCTTCACCACCGTGCGGAACCTCGGCGACTCGGGCGGCGTCACCCTGGCCCTTCGCGACGCCACCGCCCGGCACGAGATCGCCGGCCCGCGCATCATCGACGCGGCCGAGTCTATCTCGACCACATCGGGCCATATGGACGGCCGCCTCAGCCTCGCCGACGACGTGCGCGAGATGATGGGCGATCAGGAGAACGTCTGTAACGGTGTCGAAAGCTGCCGTGAGGCCGTGCGCATCCAGGTCGGGCGCGGCGCTGACGTCATCAAGATCGCCACCACCGCCGGGGTGAACAGCCGCATCGGCGCCGGCCTCGGGGTGCAGATGTTCGAGGACGAGGCACGCGCCCTGATCGAGACGGCCCACCTGTACGGCAAGAAGGTCGCCGTCCACGCCCACGGCGCCGACGGCATCGACCTGGCCCTGCGGCTCGGCGCAGACTCCATCGAACACGGCACCATTTTCGACGAGGACACCATCCGGCTGTTCCGTGAGAGCGGCGCCTACTATGTGCCCACGCTCTCGACCGTGAACGGCTATCGCTCGCGCCTCGCCGCCGACCCCAATGCCTATCCACCCGAGGTCCTGCCCAAGATCCTGTGGCGTATCTCGATCACCGGCCAGTCGCTCCAGGTCGCCTATCCCGCCGGCGTCCGCATCGCCTTCGGCACCGATGCGGGCGTATCCCTGCACGGCCGCAACGCCGACGAGTTCGAACTGATGGTCCAGTACGGCATGACGCCCATGGCTGCGATCCAGGCCGCCACCGTCAACGCCGCCGACCTGCTGGGCCTGTCGACGGAGGTCGGCACGCTGGAGCCCGGCAAACGCGCCGACCTGATCGCGGTCGAGGGGGACCCACTGGCGGACGTCACCGTGCTGAAGTCGGTGGGGTTCGTAATGCGCGACGGGCGCGTTTACCGGAACGAGGAAAACTAGGCCCGGCCTTGCGTCCGGTCGCAGGCTGAGTCACGACCCCGCCCATGACCGATCTCAGCCCCCCCCGCCACGACTGGACCCTGACCGAAGTCGAGGCCCTGTTCGCCCGTCCGTTCATGGAACTGGTGTTCGAGGCCGCGACCGTTCATCGCCGCTGGTTCGATCCGTCGGAGGTGCAGAAGTCCCAACTGCTGTCGATCAAGACCGGCGGCTGCGCCGAGAACTGCGGCTACTGCTCGCAATCGGCCAGCTTCGACACCGGACTGAAGGCCGAAAAGCTGATGGACACGACCGCCGTCCTCGCCGAGGCCATGGCCGCGAAGGCGGGCGGCGCGTCGCGCTTCTGCATGGGCGCGGCCTGGCGCGAGCTGAAGGATCGCGACACGCCGAAACTCGCCGCCATGATCTCGGGCGTGAAGGCGCTCGGTCTGGAAACTTGCGCGACGCTCGGGATGCTCACCGCCGATCAGGCGAAGCAGCTGAAGGCGGCCGGGCTCGACTATTACAACCACAACCTCGACACCGGGCCGGAATACTACGCTCAGGTGGTGACGACCCGGACCTATCAGGATCGTCTCGACACCCTGGAGCACGTCCGCGACGCCGGGATGTCGACCTGCTGCGGCGGCATCGTCGGCATGGGCGAGAGCCGGCGGGACCGCGCAAGTCTGCTCCACGCCCTCGCGAGGTTGCCAGCGCATCCTGACAGCCTGCCGGTCAACGCCCTGGTGCCGGTCACCGGCACGCCCCTGGGTGAGCGGGTCCTGAAAGAGGGCGAGATCGATCCGATCGAGTTCGTCCGCACGGTCGCCGTCGCCCGCCTGGTTTGCCCCCGCGCCATGGTCCGACTGTCGGCCGGACGCGAGACCATGAGCCCGGAAATGCAGGCGCTCTGCTTCCTCGCCGGCGCCAACTCCATCTTCGTCGGCGGCAAGCTGCTGACCACGCCCAACCCGGAACAGGACGAGGACGCCCGGCTGTTCTCCCTGCTGGATCTGAAGCCGATGGAGCCCGCGCGGGTCGAGGCGGCGGCTTAGACGAAATCTCCCTTCCACCCCGGGGAAGGATTTTCGCGCAACGACGCGGTGGGGAGGACCGTGCGATGGGGATGCAGGCCCGTGAGGTTTGCCTTGCCGCCCCCCCCCGGTCTTCGCTGCGCTTCGACCACCCCCCCCAAACAGGGAGGGAGACATTTCACGCAAACCCGCCCTTAACCGCCTCCATGTGACAAGGGGCGCATGAAACGTCGCGCCCTTCTCGTCGCCCCGCTCGCGCTCGCCGCAACCCCCGCCCTTGCTTCGAGCGGCGGCGGTGGTGGATCAGGCGGCGGCTATGTCCGCTATCCCACCGTCACCGCCACCACGATGCGTGCCGACGGCCGCCGGGGCGTGATGACGGTAGAGACCGGGGTCGACGCCCCTGACGCCGCCCTGAAACTCCGCGCTGAACAGTCACAGCCACGCATGCGGGCGGTGTTCAACATCCTGGTCCAGCGCGAGGCCAACACCCTGCTGCCCGGCGGCGTACCGAACGTCGAACGCCTGGCCGCCCAGCTGCAATCGGCGACCAACATCATCATGGGCCGCCGGGGCTGCCACCTGCTGCTCGGCACGGTGATGATCGTCTGACGGCTTGACGTCAGCCAAGGCGTGAGGCCCCTTGCGGCGATGCGCATCCTCGCCCTTACGACGACACTAATTCTGGCGGCCTGCGCGAGTACGCCGCCCCCTCCCCCTCCACCGCCCTCGGGGCCCGGCGCCCCGGTCCTGCGGGACTGGCGCAGCATCATCACCGCCATCGACCGCGACCGCTATGCCCGCAGGGACGCCGCCTGGCGCCTGGCGCTGGAGCAGGCTCGCCGCCAGCCCGGTTCGGGCGATCTCTCCTCGCTGGGAGACCTGATCGAGAAGGACGCGGCGCGCAACAGCGTCGCGCCCCCGCCCGGTGACTACCGCTGCCGCACCGTCAAACTGGGCTCCCAGGGCGGAGAGACCGGCCTCGGCTTCGTCGTCTACGGCTGGTTCGACTGCCGCATCGAACAGACGCCGCGCGGCCTGAAATTCTCCAAGACCACCGGCTCCCAGCGCCCCTCCGGCCTGCTGTTCCCCGAGGACGCCCGCCAGATGGTCATGCTGGGCTCGATCGCCCTCGCCGCCGAGCCGCCCGCCAACTCCTATGGCCAGCGCCCGGACCGCGACATCGTTGCCGTGCTGGAGCGGATCGGCGAGGCGCGCTGGCGCCTCGTTCTCCCCTGGCCCCAGAACGAGTCCAACCTCGACCTGATCGAACTGGTCCCCAACTAAGGTGCCCGGGACCGTCGCCGTCGTCGGCGCCGGACCGACCGGTCTTGCCCTCGCCCTGATGCTGGCGCGTCAGGGCCGGCGCGTCGTGGTCCACGAGCGATTCGACGAACCGCGCCCGATCGGCGCCGGCTTCATGCTCCAGCCGACCGGCCTGCATGTGCTCGACCGCCTCGGCCTGACGAACAGGGTCAAGGCGCTCGGCCAGCCCCTCGAACACATCTTCGGCCGCGAGGCGCGTCGTCGCCGCGTCGTGCTCGACGTCAGCTACGCCGACCTGAAGTCGCCCCGCCCCGACGGCGTCAACGCCCTGGGCGTCCACCGCGCCGCCATCTTCCAGGTCCTTTACGAGGCCTGCCTGGCCGGGGGCGTCGCGTTCGAGACCCGCCGGGACATCGCCGCCGCGGCCGACGGCTGCCTGACCGAGGCCAGCGGCAAGACCGGTCCCGCCTTCGACCTGGTCGTAGACGCGTCGGGCGCCCGCTCCCCCGTCGCCCGCGACCTCCTGGCGAAACAGGGCGGACGGCGACAGGAACTCGAATGGGGCGCCCTGTGGGCCACCGTCCCCTGGCCCGGCGATCAGTTCGACGCCACGGCCCTGGAACAGGTCTATCGGGGCGCCTCGCGCATGATCGGCATCCTGCCCGTGGGCGCCCGCCCCGACAATCCCGACCGGCTCGCCACCTTCTTCTGGAGCCTGAAGCCCGCCGACCACGACTATTGGCTGCGCGCCGGGATGGAGCGGTGGAAGGCCGAGGTGCGCGGCCTGTGGCCCGAGGTCGCTGGCCTGCTGGAAACCATTCCCGATCCCGAGTCCCTGACCCTCGCCCGCTACGGCCACCACACCCTGCCGTTGCCTGTCGCCGACCGGCTCGCCGTCGTCGGCGACGCCGCCCATTCGACCAGCCCGCAGCTCGGACAAGGGGTGAACATGGGCTTGCTGGACGCCCTAACCCTGGCCGAGGCGCTGGCGACCCACGCCGAGCTGGACGAAGCGTTGCTGGCCTACGCCCGCATCCGTCGCTGGCATGTGCGCCTGTATCAGGGGCTGTCGATGGGCTTCACCCCCTTCTACCAGGCCGACGGCCAGGCCCTGCCCTGGGTCCGCGACCATGTACTGGGCAAGCTCGCCCGACTGCCGTTTGCGCCGCGGATCCTGGCCGCGACCGTGTCGGGGGTGCTGCTGGATCCGCGACAGAGCCCAGGCGAACGGGACGGCTACCCTATGGTCAAGGCTCCCTGACGTCAGCGCCGCCGCCGACACGGATCGCCGGACGCCGCCGGTCTGGATCGAACAGCATCGGCCACTCGCTTCACCTCGGACCCGATCCACTTGACCTCGGGACTGAATATCTAGCGGACGGCGTCCATCTCGGCGGCGATAGTGGCCGCCGCCATTACCGGGTTCTCGGCCGCGATCACCGGCCGCGCCACCACCAGATGGGTCGCTCCGGCCCGGAGCGCGTCGGCGGGCGTCGCCACCCTCTGCTGGTCGCCCAGGTCGCCGCCGGCCGGGCGCACGCCGGGGGTCACGATCAGGAAGTTCGGACGCCCGGCCTCGATGGCGATCTCGCGCACGCGGGCGGCCTCCAGGGGGCTGGAGACCACCCCGTCAACGCCGCAGTCGAGGGCCTGACGCACCCGCGCCTCGACCAGGTCGGCGGCCCTGGCCGAATAGCCGATCTCCTTCAGGTCCTCATCCGAGAGGCTGGTCATGACGGTGACGGCGAGGATTTTCGTGGCATGGGCGCCCCGCCCCTTGACGGCCGCCCGCATCACCTGCGGCTCGGCGTGGACGGTCAGCAGGTCGCAGCCGCCCTCGGCGACCGAGCGCGCCGCGCCCTCCACCTGGGCCCCGATGTCATGCAGCTTCCAGTCCTGGAACACCGTCTTGCCCATGGCGCGCAGTTCGTGAGCGAAGGCGACGCCGCCCGGGCGCGCCAGAAGCGTCAGCCCGACCTTGTAGCTCTCGACCCCGTTGCCGATCCGCTGGACCAATTCACGGGCCGCTTCGAGCGACGGCAGATCCAGCCCGACGATCAGGCGCGGGTCGGACAGAAGAGGCGAGGTCATCGACGGGCTCCGCGTGACCGGCTAGACCCGGCGCACAGGGGTGCGTCGGCGGACCGGCGTTCAATGATGTAGGCTAGGAACAAGGCAATGGACGCGCTCGATCTGGGGGTCAACCTGTTCGTGGCCCTGTTCGCCCTGGTCGATCCCATCGGCAACATCCCCATCTTCGCCGCCGCCACGGCCGGCGCCAGCGCCCGCCAGCGGTTGTCGGTCTCGGCCCTGATCTGCCTGTTCATCGCCGCCTTCCTGGTCTTCTTCTTCTTCACCGGCCTGTGGCTGCTGCAGTTCTTCGGCATCTCGCTGGCGGCGTTCAGGATCGCGGGCGGCATCCTGTTGCTGCTGTTGGGTCTGGACATGACGCGCGGCGACTTCCTGACCATGTTCGCCGACAAGGACGCCCTGACCGATGCCCAGGACGTGCGCGGCTACGCCAGTCGCCGGTTCAAGCGACTGATCGTCCCCTTCGCCATTCCGCTGCTGATCGGACCGGGCGCCATCTCGACCATCATCATCCAGGCCGGCGAGGCGACCAAGCTGGGCTACGCCGGGACCATTGCGGGGCTTCTGGCCATCGGCGCGGCGGCACTCGCCACCTTCATCACCTTCGCCGCTACCGGACCGATCAGCCGGGTGCTGGGCGACGTCGGAATGGCGATCATCGTGCGGGTGCTGGGCCTGATCCTGTGCGCCCTGGCGATCCAGTTCATCCTCGCGGGTCTGGGCGAGGCCCTGCCGGGCATGTTCGCCATCGGAGTGACGGCGCCCTATCCGGCAGGCGGGCACTGACCCTGTCTCTCTCCCATTTATGGGGAGGGAGAAAGCCAGCACTAGAGCAGCGAGAGCCTGATCCACGCTTTCGACAGAAGCGCGCAGCGCTTCCGTCTCAAACGATCACTCTCTAGGTCAGGTCTGACGGCTTGAGCCTGGTCCCGGCAGCGATACGCCGCGTGGCCGTCTTCCCCACCACATCCCTCTGCTTCGCCGCCGAAATCCCGTCTCCTGGACGGAGCGCGATCAGGTCGTCGGCAGCCATCACCGCTCCCGCCGCGATGTCCCGCGCCGCGAACAGACTGCGGCGGGCGACAGTCATGATCTCGCGCTCGGCCTGCACCGGGCGTTTGACGCCGTCGCCAAGCGAGGCCTCGACCGAGCGGATACCGGCGATCAGGCGGGCGAGGCCGTCCGGGTCCATCGACATGGCGTGGTCGGGACCGGCCAGGTCGTTGTCGAGGGTGAAATGCTTCTCCACCACCGTCGCCCCGCGCGCCACTGCGGCCAGGGACACTGCGTCGCCGAGCGTATGATCCGACCAGCCGATCGGCCGTCCGAAGGCTTCTCGCAGAGTATCCATGGCCCGCAGGTTCGCGTCCTTCGCCGGGGCCGGATAGTTGGACACGCAGTGCAGGATGGTCAGGGGCGGATTTCCCGCCGCCTCGATCCAGCCGACCGCCTCGGCCACCTCGTCCAGGGTGCTCATGCCGGTGGACAGGATGACCGATCCGCCGTGGTCGGCCGCCAGCCTGGCCACGCCGCGCACGAAGGGTTCGTTGGTGATCTCGCCCGAGGCCAGCTTGAACTTCGTCATCCCGATCCCGGCCAGGAAGGCGGCGCTGTCGAGGTCGAAGGGCGAGGACATGAACTCGATGCCGAGGACGCGGCAGTGGTCAGCGATGCGGGCGAAATCGGCGTGGGGCAGCTCGAACCCCTTCAGCATCTCGACGGCCGACGGCGCCCCGGCGTTGGCCTTCTGGTATTCGGCCAGGGGGGCGTCGACGGCGATCACCTTTTCGGTCGTGAACGTCTGGAACTTGACCGCGTCGGCCCCGGCCCGGTGCGCGATCTCGACCAGCCGCAGAGCCAGGCCGAGGTCCCCGTTGTGGTTCACTCCGGCCTCGGCGATGAAGAAGACAGGAGCAGTCATTTCGCCTCCAGCGGCCGGGCGGGATTGCCGACGACGGTGACGCCCGGCGCCACATCCTTCGTCACCACCGCCCCCATGCCAATGACGCAGCCGCGCCCCAGCACCAGCGGCTTGTCGGGCGTCCCCTGGCGGATCATCGCCCCCGTGCCGACATAGACGTGATCCTCGACCAGGACATTGCCGTTCAGACTGACCCGGGGCGCGAAGGTGACATAGTCTCCGATCACGCAGTCATGGGCGACATAGGCGTAGATGTTGCACTGGAACTGGCGCCCTATCCGGGCGTCGGCCGTCACCGTGCTGAAGGGCTGGAACACTGCACCGGGTCCGCAGTCGAGGTCCTCGGGGAGCAGGACATTGTCCGCCTGAATCGACAGGGGCAGGCATCCGGCCGCCTCCAGCCGTTCGGCGATCGTCTGGCGCACGGCCCCGTCGCCGATCGCGAGGGCGAAATGACGGTCGCCTTCCAGGGCCACGAACTCTGCTTCGGAGAGAACGGGAACCGCGTTGACGGACTCCCCGCCGTGGCGGTCGACGAAGACGATCCGGCCGGGCTCGATCTTCAGCTCGGAACGATGTCTGAGGAAGGCGCGGGCGACCGGCAGGAGTTCGCGCGCGAAACCGCCCGTGCCGATGATGCCGAACGTGGGGCCTGTATGCGCCATCCTCCGGTGTTCCGTTGATTTGCCGCCTGACTCAAGCGACGCGGCTCAAATCCGCTTCAGCCGACGCGCATGGCCCGCCACCATGTTGAGCGCCAGGCCATCCGGCAGCAGCTTGGCGAGCGCGGCGAGGACATTGTTCATCGCCCCGGGCGTCACCCTCGGCCGATCCGCCTCGCAGGCGTCGTAGGCGACCCGGGCCACATGCTCGGCCGTCTGCCACATCCATGGGGGATAGGCGGAGGACACCTGCTCGCGCGAACCGTTGACGTCGTGGAACTCCGTCAGGGTGTAGCCGGGACACAGGGCGGTGACGTGCACCCCGGTCCCGCGCGTCTCCAGCCAAAGGCCCTGGGACGCCTTGATCAGGAAGGATTTGATCGGGCCGTAGAGGGTGTCGCCGCCGGTCGCGGGCATCTGGCCGGCGAGAGAGGCGACGTTGATGATCCGCCCGAAGCCGCGCTCGACCATGCCCGGCAGCAGAAGCCTGGACAGAGCGACGGGCGCCGACAACATGACCTGGACCATGGCCGCATGCTGGGCCGGGTCGGTGGCGAGGAAGCCCTTCGTGCGCGAGAAGCCGGCGTTGTTAATCAGGCCGTCGACGACAAGGCCGCGCGCCGCGATGGCCTCGACAAGCCGGGCGGGCGCCTCGGGCTCGGCGAGGTCGGCGGTGATCACGGTCGAGGCGACGCCATATCGGGCGACGATGTCTGCGGCCAGCACCGTCAAGGCCGCCTCCCGGCGCGCGGTCAGGATCAGGTCCCAGCCCTTTTCGGCATAGACGCGAGCCAGGGCGGCGCCGATTCCTGCCGAAGCTCCCGTAATGAGGATGGCGCGCTTCATTTCCTTCGTCACCCTCCGGCGAAGCGCAGCAAAGACCGGAGGACCCGGCGGCGCGCGTGAGCGCGAAACTGTCGCACACTGCGGCGCAATAAATCTCGCGCGAAAACTTGCCTTCGGCGCCGCGGGTCCCCCGGTCTGCGCCGCGAAGTCGCGCCTTGCCGGAGGATGACGAAAGAAAGGTTCGCTAGGCCGCCACAGCGCCGGCGGCGCGGATCGCTTCAGCGCAGGCCGGGTGCTCTTCCAGACCATCGAGAGCTGTGGACTTCTCAGCCAGCAGATCGGCGATGGTGATCTTTCTCAGCGAGTCCGACGCGGCCTGGTCGGCCAGGGTCAGGACCTTGGCCACCTGACGCGGAATATGCTCCCCGATAGGGCAGCCTTTGGCGCCCAGGGGGGGCGACCCGAGGTGGGCGCAGCCGTTTACCGCTTTCAGAACTTCATCCAGCCGGATCTCTTCCGGCTGCCGCAGCAGCCAGGATCCGCCGGACGCGCCGGGACGGGTGGCGATCAGCCCCGCCTTGGACAACAGGGCGGTGACCCGGCGGATGACCACGGGATTGGTCGGCACCGAGGCCGCCAGAATAGCGCTGGGGCAGGCATGGGCGGCGTCATACGCGCCCTTGTGGGCCAGATAGGCCAGGGCGTGGGCGGCGACGGGAAAGCGTTGACTGTCTGACATTTTTGTCCGGTTCCAGTCCTCAAGGTAGGCGCCCGGGACGGGATTCACAAATCCCGGCCGATTGCCGGCCGAACACGGTGCAACTGAAACCGTTTCCATGCGATTGAACCGACCGCGGAATGAGCCTACAGGCCCTCCGCTTTGATGGGCCCGCCGACCGCGGCGCCCGGAGGATATTCATGGCAGGGGACGCATCCCCCGGTGACGGCGCTTCCCCCGCCCCGCCTGCTCCGTCGACCGCTTCCAGGTCCGCGCCCGAGAACGGCCATGCGGGCGCCCCCGCCGCGCACGGCGTGGGCAAGGCCGGCTTCTGGGGCCTGACCATCGGCGCCATCGGCGTGGTGTTCGGCGACATCGGCACCAGCCCCCTCTACGCCCTGCGCGAAGCGATCGGCCATGCCCAGCGGGGCATAGGCGGCGAACTGGCCGTGATCGGCGTCGTCTCCCTGGCCTTCTGGGCCCTGATGGTCGTGGTGACGTTCAAATACGTGCTGTTCCTGATGCGCGCCGACAACAAGGGCGAGGGCGGCACCCTGGCCCTGATGGCGCTCGCCACCCACGCGATCGGCCGGCGGTCGGCCTGGATCTTCATCCTCGGGGTCTGCGGCGCGGCGCTGTTCTATGGCGATGGCATCATTACGCCCGCCATCTCGGTGCTTTCGGCCATCGAAGGCGTGAAAGACGCTCCCGGCGTAGGCACGCGTCTGGACGCCTTCATCGTGCCGATCGCCGCCGCCATCCTGATCGGCCTGTTCATGGTCCAGTCGCGCGGCACGGCCAGCCTGTCGAAATATTTCGGCCCGCTGACGGCGATCTGGTTCCTGTCGCTGGGGGCGCTGGGTCTCTACCACATCTTCGACGACCTCTCGATCCTGCGCGCCCTGTCGCCCCACTACGGCGTCATGCTGCTGATTAACGACGGCCTTCTCGGCTTCATAATCCTGGGCAGCGTCTTCCTGGCCGTCACCGGGGCAGAGGCCCTCTACGCCGACATGGGCCATTTCGGAAAGGCGCCGATCCGCACGGGCTGGCTGTGTTTCGTCCTGCCCTGTCTGACCCTGAACTATCTGGGCCAAGGCGCCCTGATCCTCGCCGAGCCCGGTGCGGCGGAGAACCCCTTCTGGTCGATGGTGCCCGAGTTCGCCTACTGGCCGATGCTCGCCCTCGCGACCATCGCCACCGTTATCGCCTCACAGGCCGTCATCACCGGCGCCTTCTCGGTGACCCAGCAGGCGGTCCAGCTCGGACTCCTGCCCCGCATCGACATCCGCTTCACCTCCGAGACCCAGGCCGGCCAGATCTTCGTCCCGGCGGTAAACACCTTCCTGATGATCGGGGTGCTGGTGCTGCTGTTCGTGTTCCAGAGCTCGCACAACCTGACGGCGGCCTACGGCGTCGCGGTCACCGGGGTGATGCTGATCAACACCCTGATGAGCTATTCGGTCATCACCAAGAAGTGGAAATGGCCGCTGTGGGCGACCCTGGGCGCGCTCGTTCCGTTCGGCTTCATCGACAGCGTCTTCCTGACTTCCAACCTGCTGAAGATCCCCGACGGCGCCTGGCTGCCGCTGGTGCTCGGCGCAGTCCTGGTACTGATCATGTGGACCTGGACGCGGGGGTCCCAGATACTCTCGGCCAAGTCCAAGAAGGACAGCCTGCCTCTGACCGACCTGATCGAGATGCTGCGCGCCCGCCCGCCGCATCGTTCGCCGGGGACGGCCATCTTCCTGACCTCGGACCCCGATGTCGCGCCGGTCGCCCTGATGCACAATCTCAAGCACAACAAGGTGCTGCACGAGAAGAACGTCATCCTGACCGTGCGCACCACCGACCGGCCGCGCGTGCATGAGAGCGAGCGCGTGCTGATCGAACCGATCAACGACGACTTCAAGAAGATCACCCTGAGCTACGGCTTCATGGAGAGTCCGGTCGTGCCTCGCGCCCTGAGCCAGTGCCGCAAACAGGGGCTGAAGTTCGACATCATGTCGACCAGCTTCTTCCTCGGCCGCCGCTCGGTCGTGCCCTCGGCGACGCAGGGGATGCCCTTGTGGCAGGACAAGCTCTACATCTTCCTGATGCGCAATGCGGCCAACCCGACGGACTTCTTCCACATCCCGCCCGGGCGCGTGGTCGAGCTCGGCACACAGGTTTCGGTGTGAGCGGGGGAACGCCCAAGGGCAAGAACTCGGGCGCGCGCGGGCGCCGCATGGCCGACAAGGCGCGCGGGCCTCGCCGCGAGCCGATCGTTCGCACGGCAGAACCGGACGGCGCGGCCGATATCGGCGTCGAGGCGCGCATCGCCGCCGGCGTCCTGCTGAACGCCGCGCTCGAGCGCCGGAACGGGCTGGACGAGGCCATGGCCTTGCCGGAACTGAAGTCCCTGCCCGGTCCCGACCGCGCCTTCGCCCGCGCCGTCGCCATGGCCGCCCTGCGTCGCCTGGGTGAGATCGACGCCATCCTGAATCGACGCCTGCAGAAGTCGCCGCCCGAGGCCGTGCGCACCATCCTGCGCGTCTCGCTGGCGCAGACGCTGGTGCTGGAGACCCCGGCGTTCGCCGCCGTCTCCACAGCCGTGAAACTGGCCGAGCGCGACGCCAAGACCCGCCCCTACAAGGCGCTGGTCAACGCGGTCCTGCGCGGCATCGAGCGCGAAGGCCCTGGTCTGACCACGGCCGAATCCAACCTGCCCGACTGGATCGCGGCGCGCTGGAAACAGGCCTATGGCGCGGCGACCCTGGCTGCCATCGCGCTCGCCGCCCGCGACGAGCCGCCGACCGATCTCAGCCTGAAGCCCGGCGAAGACGCGCAGGCTCTCGCCGACGCCATCGAAGGAACCGTCCTGCCCGGCGGGACCGTGCGTTCGGGGGTGCGCGGCGATGTCGCGGCTTGGCCCGGCTACGAGACCGGCGGCTGGTGGGTTCAGGATGCCGCCGCCGCCGTGCCGGCCCGCCTGCTGGCCCCCAAGGCCGGCGAGACTGCTCTGGACATGTGTGCAGCCCCCGGCGGCAAGACGCTGCAGCTCGCAGCGTCCGGCGCGACCGTGACGGCGCTCGACAGGTCCGAACCGCGCCTGCGTCGTCTGCGCCAGAACCTGGAACGTACCGGACTGATCGCCGAGATCGTGGTCACGCCCGGCGAGGACTGGAAGGACCCGCGCACCTTCGACGCCGTCCTGCTGGACGCGCCGTGCACCGCCACAGGCACCCTGCGTCGCAATCCTGAAGTCCTGCGCGCCACCAAGCCCGCTGAGGTGGCGAAGCTTGCCGATGTCCAGCACCGGCTGCTCGACGCCGCAGCCGAGCGCGTCGCGCCGGGCGGTCGTCTGGTCTACTGCGTCTGCTCGCTGGAGCGGGAAGAGGGCGAGACCCAGGTCATCGCCTTCCTGCGCCGCAACCCGGCCTTCAGGACCACGCCCGCCGATCCGGCAGCCCTGGGCGCTCCGGCCGAGGCCCTGACGCCCGAAGGCTGGCTGCGCATCCTGCCCTCGATGTGGGCCGAGAACGGGAGCCTCGACGGCTTCTTCGTCGCCCGACTGGACCGACTCTAGGCCGCCGCCCTCGATCGATCATCCTCAACCGATCCCGGGGCGCGGAGGTCGATCGTCCTGCTGTGATGGTCGCGGCAGCCCGGGACACGCGGACTCTCGCGCGGTCAGCGCCACGGCGACGACAGGCAGAACGAAGCCCATGACGCATCCTCCGGAGCCGGAGGATGCGTCATGGGCGGTGTCATCGTAATCTTGAGATTGTTGTTCGCAGAGAGACTACTCGCCTTCGGCGCGAGTCTCGGCCTTCTTTCGCGGGGCCCGACGCTTGGGCGCGGGCGTTTCGCCGTCGTCCGACGGGGCGGACGCCTGTGCGACGGGAGCAGCCGAACGGGTCAGGAAGCCGGGCAGGCTCTGTGTCGTATCGGCCTGCGCCTCGGCGCGCGGCGCACGGGTGCGACGAGCCGGACGTTCCACCTGTTCCGGCGCGGCTTCCGCCGGAGCGGCGTCGACCGGCGGCGTATAGGTCACCGGTGCGGTGGAAGCGATGAAATCGCCGCCTTCGCGCGCGTTCTCCGAACAAGGGCCGTCGGTGCGGCCCTCATTGCGTCCGCCTTCGTAACGCCCGCCCTCGGAGCGACCGCCTTCGGAGCGACCGCCTTCGGCCTCTTCATAGGTGCGGGTGTCGGGCGTACCGCCTTCGGCTTCATAGCGGCGGTTGCGTTCCTCGCGACGACGCTCCCAGCGTTCGCGGCGGGTCTCACGGCGACCGCCTTCGCCCTGGACGTCGCCGTCGGCGCGCGGCTGGCCGCCGTCCTGGCTATCGCGGGGCTGGCTATCGCGGGGCTGGCTATCGCGGGTCTGGTTGTCGCGGGGAGGACGCGGGGTCCATTCGCGGTCGCGATTCTGGCCGTCGCGGTTCTGGTTCTCGTCGCGAGGCGGACGCGGCGTCCACTCGCGTTGCTCGCGCGGCTGCTGCGCCCCCTGGGCGGCCTCGGCGTCGCGGGCGTCGCTCTGCTGCTGGATGCGGTCGGCGGCCTGTTGCGCGGCGAGGAAGGCGGCGGCCTGGGCCCCCGTCTCGTCCTCGAAATCGATGTCATAGCCCTGGTTGGACAGTTCGCGCGCGGCGATCTCGCTGACCGGCCTTTGCGGCTGCAGGGCGCGCAGGACGCGGAAATAATGTTCGGCGTGCTGGAGGTAGTTCTCGGCCAGAACCCGGTCACCCGACGAACCGGCGTCGCGGGCCAGTTGTTGGTAGCGCTCGTAGACGGTCTGGGCGTTGCCGCGGACCTTGATGTTCTCGGGACCCTGCGAGTCCCACGAACGGTTCGGGTTCGCCGCATTGGCATTGCCGCCACTGCCGCCACCGGGTTTCCGGTTGCGGCCGCGCTGGCGCTTCATGCCCTTGAAATCTCGCATCGAGGCTTACCGTGCTGGTTTGGCGTGTCCCTGCGCGACTGTGGCGAGGGGGTCAGGCCGGTTGTCTGTGGTTCCGGTTCGCTTGGGGGCCAATCCCCGGCGGCGATATTATCGGAAGGGTCTTCGTCGCCCGTCGTGGTCCGCAGGCGATGAACACCGCCGACCTTCACGCGCGTCCCGGCCGAGCGTCGCTGGACCTGAGACGGTTCAACGAGATGCGGAAGGGAGGGAGACAACCAAGGACTTAGCGCGCGCCGGGGAGGTTTCCAAGAGGTTTGTTTGCGGCCTCGCCTCCGCGTTCGCCGCTTCGCGAATGGGGAGGCGACATCAACCTCAGCCCTGACGGATCGGCGTCGTTCGCGGATCCGGACCGTTGGTCACCACACGGTGCCGGTCGCCCAGGTCCTTGACCACCTTGACACCCGTCAAACCGGCAGCCTCGAACAACGCCTTGACCGCCTCGCCCTGGTCCCAGCCGATCTCGACGGCGAAGACTCCGCCGGGCTTGAGGATTCGGGCGATCTCCGGCGCGAGGTCGCGATAGGCCTGCAACCCGTCCGGCCCGCCGTCCAGCGCCAGGACCGGATCGTGGTCGCGCACCTCGGGGTCCAGGGCGGGGATATCGTCGGACGGGATATAGGGCGGATTGGAGACGACCAGGTCGAAGCTGTGGTCGCCGAACCCTGCCGCCCATTCGGTGCGCAGGAAGGCCGCGCGGCCGTCGAGGTCGAGGTTGGCGGCGTTTTCCTTCGCCACGGCCAAAGCTTCCGACGAGATATCCGTCCCGACGCCATGCGCGCCCGGCCGGTCGCCCAGCACTGCGAGCAGGATAGCGCCTGACCCCGTCCCGAGATCGATGACGCTGAAGGCCTGGGCCGGTTCGAAGGCCAGCAGGGCGACGTCGAGGATGGTCTCGGTGTCCGGACGTGGGCTGAGCACGTCGGGGGTGACGTTCAGCATGATCTTCCAGAAGCCCTTGCGGCCCAGGATGCGCGATACCGGCTCGCGGCGTAGGCGGCGTTCGACATAGCCGGCCAGGGTCGCCGACTGGTCGGGCGTCAGCGGCCGGTGCGGATCGGTCAGGATGTCCAGCCGGCTGGCGCCGGTCGCGGCCTCCAGCAACAGGCGGGCATCGATGGCCGGGCTGTCGATGCGGGCGGCCTTCAACGCGCCTTGCGCACCCTTCCAGGCGGCGACGAGGGTGGTGGGTTCGGTCATTCAGCAAAGCTCCGCGCGGTCGCCGACGGTCAGCGCGCCGCTGGTTCCGACCGAAAGATAGAGGCCACACCAGCGGTGGCCGTAAAGGTCATGGAGAGCGGACAGCACATCGATGTCCCGCGTTCCTGTTTCGGGGCCCACATGGGTGGCGACGCAGCGAACGATCGGCTTGATCACCGTCAGCCTCGCCCCGCCGAGCGCCAAGTCGCGCCCGACCCAGTCGTTCTCGGCCCAGGCGGGCCAGCCCTCGACCCAGACGTTGGCACGGAACCGCAGGGGGTCGACCGTGACGCCCAGCCGTGCGGACAGGTCGCGCACGCTGGCAAGGTTCAGCACCGAGACCGCCCCCGCGGGATCGTCCATGAACCGATGTCCGCCGCCGCCCAGGAGGCGCAGCGGCGCGGTCGCCGCCTCGCCGAGGAAATCGGTGAGCCAGTCCTCCAGCCGCCGGTCGTCCTCGGGGTCGCCGAGTTTCACCGACAGGTTTGGCGCGCCCTCGCTCGACACATGCAGGGTATCGGTCGTCTCGTCCCACCGTGTGCGAACCCGCGCGATCTCCGGCAGTCGCGCCAGCACAGTGAATCGCATCTTCGAGATATGAGCCGGAGCCCGCGGATCGAAGCCCGATGGCCCGACCTCGACGGCGCGCAACCGGTCGCCGGGAAAGGCCTGGCCGGCCGTCAGCATCGCCCGCTCCAGCGGCTCGGGCGTGAAACCCTTGACCGGATGGCGGCACAGGGCGGCGACAGATGCGGAAGAAGTCTCGGCCACGGCCGGTCAGTGCCCCAGCGAGCGAATTCAGGCAAGGTGAAGCTCAGCCGGAACACGGCCCGCCGCTGGACCGTTGACCCGCCGATGCAACTCCCCTCTCCGATCCGGCCTTCCCCGCCCCGCACCCTCATTTCCGGCCCCTGGGCCTTCGTTGGCGCGATCGTCGGGGGTCTCGCCGCCGGGGCCGGGGCCGCGCACCTCATCTATACCCAGGGTCACAAATACGGGGTCGAACTGAGGCCCCGCCGGCCCGAACCGACGCCGCCCCGGCCGCCGACGCCGGAAGATTACGAGGCCCGCGAGCCCGGTCGCGGGCGCATGGCCGAACGGCCCCATCAGATCCCGCACAAGGGCTGGACCGACATCGCCTGGCGCGTCGGCGGCTCCTATTTCGGCGACCGCGTCGGATTCGTTTCGGGCGGGGTGACCTTTTTCATCCTGCTGTCGCTGTTCCCGGCGCTGGCGGCGTTCGTCACCATCTACGGCCTGTTCGCCGATCCGAACGACGCATCGGGGCGGATCGCCTTCCTCTATTCGGTGCTGCCCTCGAACGTCGCCCAGTTCATCAATGCCGAGCTGACGCGACTGGCGGCGGGCTCGACCGGCCAGCTGACCTTCACCCTGGTCTGGACCCTGGCCCTGTCGCTGTGGACGGCCAACAACGGCATCAAGACATTGTTCTACGGGCTTAATGTCGCCTACCACGAGGTCGAGCGGCGCAATATCGTCCAGTATAATCTGCTGGGGTTCGCCTTCACCCTGACGGGGCTGGCGGCGGTGCTGATGACCGCGGCCCTGGTCGTGGGCGTGCCGATCGCGCTGGGGGTCTTCGGCCTGGCGGACGAGTGGGAGAGACTGGCCCCCCTGCGCTGGCCGTTACTGTTCCTCGGCTACGTCGGGGCTCTGACGGTCATCTATCGCTTCGGCCCCTGCCGCCAGCGGGCCCGCTGGCGCTGGCTGACGCCAGGGGCGCTCTTCGCGGCGACCCTCAGCGTGATCGTGTCCTTCATCTTCAGCTGGTATCTGACGAACTTCGTGCGGCTGGACTCCTACGGTCCGCTGGCGACCGCCATGGGCTTCCTGCTGTGGACCTGGATTTCCGTTCAGGTGATTCTGATGGGCGCCGAGGTGAACGCCGAGATCGAGCACCAGACCGCCATCGACACCACCACCGGCTCGCCTGCGGCGATCGGAGAGCGCGGCGCGGTCATGGCCGACAGTATCGGTCCGCGTCGCGGCAGCCCCGCCGCCCTGACCTTCACCCTGAAGTACGCAGAGGCCCTGGCCGACCGCCTGTCGCGGCGGCGAAGCCGCCCGCGCCTCTGAGCGGAGTCGCAAAATCGGTCGGTTCGCCTTATCTCTCTGTCTATGAGCAACAACTTTCGCCCGACCACCCTCGAACGCGCCTACGAACTCGCCCGCAGCGGCGAGTGCCGCACAGTCGGCGACATCAAGACCCGCCTTCAGCAGGAGGGGCACGAGCGTGTCCAGGATCGCCTGTATGGCGGCTCGCTGACGTCCGCCCTGCGCAAGCTCTGCGTCGCCCATTACATCGCCCCGGAGGGAGGGGAGGAAGCGCCCGCGTCGGCTGATCCCGACCTCGAAGATGACGATGAGGACGGCCCGGTTCCGGCCTGACGAATCGCCGAATCAAGACTCAGGTTGTGCACAGGGCGTTTTGCGTCCATATGAGCGCCGTCGATCTCTCTGCGTAACGCCCCTCTCTCTTTGCGAACGCACCGAGTTTCTGGCCGATCCCATTCAGACCCGACAGGCTTCAGGCGCTCTTGCCTGATGCAAACTGCTAACGGAGGTCCTTAAAATGGCTACCGGCACTGTCAAATGGTACAACTCCACTAAAGGCTACGGCTTCATCGAGCCCTCGGACGGCGGCAAGGACGTGTTCGTGCACGTTTCGGCCGTTGAAGGCGCAGGCATGAACGGCCTGAACGAAGGCCAGAAGGTCTCGTACGAAGTCGAACGCGACCGTCGCACCGGCAAGGAATCTGCTGGTCAGCTGAAGGCCGCTGAATAGTCCTTCACGGATTTTTCAAGTGACCAGAGCTTGATCGGCTGAGGAGAAATCGCTTCGCGATTTTACTGATGCCGTCGATCAAGCTCCAGAGTTTAGCGAGAGCATGATTCACGCTCTCGCCAAATCCGCTACGCGGATTTGTCTCAAACGATCATGCTGGAGCGGGGTCGGGGCGAAAGCCCCGGCCCCGTTTTCGTATCCGCGACCCGGCGTGCGCTTGCTCCATCCCGCCGTGGCGCGTAATCGCGCTGACGATGTTCGGCCTCGCCAATCCCGCCCGCTTCATGAGTTTCACCCGGCCGCTGACGCCGGTGCTCTGGGCGATCGCGGCCGTTCTGCTGCTGGTTGGCGTCTGGCTGAGCTTCGCGGCGCCCGGCGACTATCAGCAGGGCGACACCGTTCGGATCATGTTCGTGCATGTGCCGGCCTCAACGCTCGGCCTCGGCGCCTATGCGGCGCTCGGCGTTTCCAGCTTCTTCGCCCTGGTGTTCCGCCATCCGCTGGCCGACGCCGCCGCCCGCGCCGCCGCCCTGCCGGGCGCGGCCTTCACGGCGCTCGCCCTGATCACCGGTTCCCTGTGGGGCCAGCCGATGTGGGGAACCTGGTGGGTCTGGGATGCTCGCCTTACCTCGGTGCTGGTGCTGTTCCTCTTCTACCTCGGATACATGGCCCTCAGAGCCTCGATCGACGACGAACAGAAGGCCGCCCGCGCGGCCGCCGTCCTCGGTCTCGTCGGCCTGATCAACCTGCCGATCGTCAAGTTCTCGGTCGACTGGTGGAACACCCTGCATCAGCCGGCCTCGCTGCTGCGCGCGGGCGGATCGAGCCTCGACCCTGTCTTCCTCGCCCCGCTGCTGATCATGATGGCGGCTTATGGGGCCCTGTTCCTGGCCATCTGGCTGACCGCGATCCGCACCGAGATCACCCGCCGTCGGGTTCAGACCCTGCGCGCCCGACAGGCGTTGGAAGCATGAGGGAGCCAGCCTGATGCCAGATCTCGACATGAGCCCCTACGCCGCCTTCGTCTGGCCCGCCTGGGGCATCAGCGCCCTGGTGCTCGGCGCCGTCATCGCCGGGACCGTCTCGGCTTCGCGCAAATGGAAGGCCGAGCTGAAACGGCTTGAGGACGACGGCGAAGCCGTGGCTCAAGGGGCGCAAAGCGCGATAGGCGACCAAAAATGAGCCGATGGTTTTCGATTGTGCCGCTGGTCGTCCTCGCCTCGCTGGCGGCCCTGTTCATCGGCTGGTCGCTGAAGCGTGATCCCGCGTTCAAGCCGGACGCCCTGGTCGGCCAGACGGTGCCCGAGACCGTCCTGCCCATCCTTCAGGACGGCGTGGCCGGGCCCCAGAACGTCGACATCCGCACGGCCGGCGTCGGCAAGCCGATGATCGTCAACGTCTTCGCCAGCTGGTGCGCTCCCTGCCGCCTCGAGCATCCGCGCCTGCTGGCCCTGGAGGCGCAGGGGATCGCCATCGTCGGAGTCGCCTACAAGGACGAGCCCGAGGCGGCCCAGGCCTTCCTCGACGAACTGGGCGACCCCTTCGCCATGGTCCTGGTCGACCGGGAAGGCCGCGCTGGCCTCGACCTCGGCGTTTCAGGCGTTCCGGAAAGCTTCGCCGTCGACGCCATGGGCCGCATCGTCGCCAAATCCTCCGGCCCTTTGCTGACCGACGAGGATGTCGAGCGCCTGACCTCGGCGCTGGTCGCCCCGTCCCGGCCGCTGCCGACGGCGACGACGCTCGATGAAGCGCAAGAGCGGCGCGACGCCGCGAACTAGGTGATGTGGACAAAGTGAATTCCCAAATCGCTTGATCGCTGATTCAAGGCTGTTCTTTGCGGAGAGCAGCCATGGTTCGTGGTTTGATGTCGGATGCGGAGTGGGCGTTCTTCGAGCCGTTCGTGGTCGAGAAGGGTCCGAGGCGAGGGCG
>NZ_JAFCVJ010000033.1:0-23951 GCF_049896985.1 Brevundimonas sp. SL161
GGGCATGTCAGACAGCTACCAGAGGGGTAGAGCGCCAGCCTATTCCTCGTTCCAGGGCGGCGGCAGTTGACCGGACTTGAACAGAGGCGTGGGGTTCTCGTCGGCGTCACCCATTTCGGCATCCCTCCCCGTCCCCTTCGCGCCTAAGCCCCAATCTGGGAAACGGCACCGCCGGTCCGGCATCGGTTCTACCGGCTAAGGGTAACGCCCAGTCGCAAGGTCTGCGGAGGGCCAAAGCCGATGATGCCGCCGCCCGTTTCCGAGACCGCAACCTCCTCGTCGAACAGATTGTCCACGGCGGCATAAAAGACCTGCCCGCCGCGACCGGCCAACTCCGCTCGCCCATCAACAGTCAGGACTGGCGCCAGAACCCGGCTGTTGAGGTCGTCGTCGAACCGGCGGCTTTCGTAGCGGGCGCGCACGGCGAGCGTCAGCCGGTCAAGGATACGCCAGTCGAGTCCTGATGTGACGCTCCAGATCGGGGCCTGGGCGGGCCGGAGACCCGTCAACTGCGGCGCTGCGGTCCCACCATCGACCCGCGCATCCGTAATGGAGACGGCGCTCGTCAGCGTCACCCCGTCTGCCAGGCGATGCTCGCCATTCAGCTCTAGGCCGAAGGCCTCGATCGTGCCGGCGTTCTGACGTTGGCGCAGAGCCCCGCCGGCCGGCACGAAGCCGGCGCGAGGGAAGGTTCTGGGCCCCTGGCCGATGGTCACGTTGACTATGGCGTCTTCGATGCGGTTCCAGAAGGTCGTGACGCCCCATGCCGACGCCGAACCGGTGAAGGTCGCGCCGGCTTCGAGCCCCTGCAGCGTTTCGGGAACCAGGGCGGCGTTAGCCTCGGTGATGTCGTTTCCGACGCGGAACGGCCTGTGCAGCTCGTTCAAAGTCGCGGGGCGGAATCCGGAATAGGACGCGACCCGAACGGCGTAGCCGGATCCCAGGTCGCGGCGGGCGGCAAGGCGGGCGCTGACCACCTGGCCCGAGCGGTCCTGACCAATTTCGTCCAGGGTCGGCAGGCCAGTGCTGCGGTCGATCTCCAGGCGACGGCCGTCGCCCGTGCTTCAGCCATCCGCACGCACCCCCCCGGCGACGAGCCAGTCGCCACTGCTCCATGAGCCCTCTGCGTAGGTGCCGGCCACCGACGTCTTGCCCCCGGCGAAGCGATCCCGGGTGAAGGCACCCGCCATGTAGCGGAAGCGCTCCTGGGTCTCGCCCTCGTTGAAGCGGGCGTCAGCGCCGAGTTCCCATTCCAGATTCCCGCGACCAAACGGAACACCGGAGCGGCGGATCGCAACATTGACGCCCCAGCCGGTGGAAGGGGTGGCGAACTGATCGTTGGCGGGCGTGGTCGTCGAGCGGTCGGCCGCCACGGCTGCGGAGCTGTTCTGGAAATCCGTTTCCATACGCCAAGCCTGGGCGCGCCAACCGACGCTTCCGGTGGGCGTTTGGGCCAAGGTGGCGCTGTACAGCTGGCCATTGGCTTCGGAACGCGTCCCGTGCAGGCCCGATCCCCGCGACTCGTCATAGGCGGAGGCCCGCAGCGACAAGGCGGTGACGGCATCGATGCCGATATCGGCCCGCAGCGCTCCGCTATGGGTCTCGAGATCCAGAGGCGTATCCGCGGCACCGGCTGCGGAGCCACGGACGGGAATGTAGCCGTCGCTGATCTCAACGAGGGTTGAGGCGGTCATCGACACTCGGCCGGTTCCGACCGAGGCCGAGGCGGCGAGCCGCCGACCGCCGAACTCGGCTGCGGAAAGGTCGATCGCGCCGCCACGGTCTCGCTCTCGAAGCGCGATCACCCCGGTCAGAGCGCCCGCGCCGTAGGGGCCTGCCCCTGCTCCCCTGACCACATCAAGGCTGTCGACAGCCTCAGGAGCCAACTGCGACCACAGCACCCAACCCCCGAACGAATCGTTGAGCGGGACGCCGTCGAGCGTGACCAGCGTCCGTCCCGCGCCCGACGGCGCGATGGCGCGCAGGGAAATGCCCTGGGTGGTCGGATTGGCGGCCAGGCTCGACGTCCGGCGAAACAGCGAGACCGCCGGAACCGTTGCAAGCGCCTCATCAAGCCGTGTGGCTGAGCCGAGCCTGTCCTGACCGATGCGGACCACCGCAAAGGCGGCATCGCCGGCGGCAGGGGGCAGACGGGCCGCCGTGACGACGATCTCGTCCAGTTGGGCAGGGAGGTGCTGGATCACTCGGTCTCCGATGACTGTGCCGACAAAGCGCCGCGCAAGGCGTTGAACGAGAGGAAATGCTGCGCGGGCTTCATTGGAAGGTCAGCTTCGACGCCCTCACCCTCACCCGAACCACGGCGTGGTTGGAGGATATATAGAGATGACCGTCCGCAGCGAGTTCGCAGTTCGAGATCACATCGTCTGACGTGATGATACCGATGCGGCGTCCGTCCTGGAAGATCGACACCCCGTCGCGGCTGGATGCCCAGAGATTGCCGACACTGTCGACCTTGAAGCCATCTCCGCCGAGAATTCCGGTCTCCTCGCGGTCGATAAGCGTGCGGCGCTGGCCAGGCTGGCTGTTGAGGTGGAGGTTCCACGCCACCCAGCCCCGCCGATCCGTTGCGTAGAGGGTGCGCCCATCCGGTGACAGGCCGATGCCATTGGGCATGACCTCGTCGTCGAGCAGGGTGACGGTGTTGTCCGGGTCAAGACGAAAGACTCCGGTGTACGGCAACTCACGAAGGGGCGACTCCAGAACACCGGTCAGGCCGTAGGGAGGGTCGGTGAAATAGATGGCTCCATCGGACGCAAGGACGAGGTCGTTCGGGCTGTTGAACCGGCGACCTTCAAAATGTGTGCAGAGCGGCGTCTTGAGGCGAGTGTCCAGATCTATGTGAACGATCCGGCGCCCGCCCGAGTCGGCGGCGACCAGGCCGCCGCGCGCCTGGATAAGTCCGTTGGTTCCAGGCTCCCGCAGACCGGGGTCGGCGGGACCTTCATAGCCCGAGGGCGCGAGCCAGGGAGACAGGCCGTCGGCCGCGGTCCAGCGGTGGATGACGTTGCCGGGCACGTCAGAGATCAACAGGTAGCCATCCGGACCGCCGACCCAACATGGACCCTCGCTCCATGTCAGCCCGTCGAAGACCTTTTCGACCACGGCGTCGGCGTCGATCAGCACGTCGAGGGCCGGATCCAGCCGTTGCACTTCGCCGACGACCGCGTAGGACGAACCTTGGCGAACCGCCGTCACCGGGGCTGCCGCCAGAAACGCGGACGATGTGCCGAGAAACTGACGACGGTCAAATCCGATAGCCATGGTGCGCGCTCCCTAGGGTGTGGGTGTCAGCTTAATCAGGGAGGCGTCGGTTCCATCAGTTAGCACCCACAGGGCGCCGTCGGGCCCGACCTGGACATCGCGAAGTCGGGGGTTTCCCTCGATCAACAGGCGTTCCTCGCCCGCCACCCGGTCGCCCTCCATCGTCAACCGCGCAAGATGTCGGCCGCGGAGGGCCGCAATGAACAGGCTGTTCCGCCAGGCCGGAATCACGTCCGAATCGTAAAACGTCATGCCGGACGGGGCGATGACGGGATCCCAGTAATAGCGCGGCTGGACCATGCCCTCATGCTGGCTGATCGAGCCGCCAATGGGGGCGCCGGTGTATTCGATGCCGTATGAAATCGTCGGCCACCCGTAATCGGCACCGCGTTCCATCAGGTTCAACTCGTCGCCGCCTCTCGGCCCATGCTCGATGGTCCAGAGCCGCCCTGTAACGGGGTGAATGGCGGCACCCTGGACATTGCGATGCCCATAGGACCAGATTGCCGGGGCGGCTCCCGGTTGGCCGACAAAGGGATTGTCGGCCGGAACCGTCCCATCCGGATGGATCCGCACCACCTTGCCCAGGAGGCTGTCCAGATCCTGAGCCTGCGGCCGGCCGACCGGAACGAAGCGCTCGCCGGTCGTGACGAAAAGAAAACCCTCGCGGTCGAAGAGCAATCGCCCTCCGTAATGCTGGCGCGAGTCCATCTTTGGGCTCTGGCTGAAGAGCACGGTCAGATCCTCGAGCATCGGCCCGCCGGCCGGCTCAATCAGCCGTGCGCGCGCCACGGCGGTGCTGGTCGCGGGGGGCTCGCCCGGCTCGGAGAATGTGAAATAGATGAGATTGTTCGAGGCAAAATCGGGATCCAGAACCACGTCCAGAATGCCGCCTTGATCGCCCTGATCGACTCTGGGAACACCTTGGGTCGGGCCCGACATCGTCCCATCGGGCGACACGATCCGGATCGTCGTCCTTTCGGTTACCAGCAACCGACCGTCAGGCAGGAAGGCCATGCCCCAGGGCTTGTCCAGGCCCTGGACTACCACGTCGCTGCGAAAGGCGACCCCTGCTCTAAGTTCGGGCGCGCGGGTCTGGCCCGCAAAGGCCGGCTCAAGGTTCGTCGCATTGCGTGCGACGGTTTCTACGCTCCCGCCGACCTGAGCGAACGAGGGCGTCGTCGCAAAACCGGCGAGGACCGCAAGGCAGAGTTGAAGAGAACGCATGGGTGGCTCCAACAGGATCAGGGAAGACTGACGACGGTGATCGAGGACGCTGTAATCTGTGGAACGAGGACCAGACGTCGCGTGACGTCGGCCCCGATCGCGGCGGGCACGGCGATGTCGCCGGCGACCACATGAGGCGGAACGGGCTCGTCTGCGTCGACGAGGTAGACCCGGTGGCCGTCCTGGCTTGCGACCAGAAGCGAGCCGTCGGGAAGGGCGACGATGCCGTCGATCAGCCCGCTGGGAAGCGTCCGCTCCCGAACGATCCGTTCGGGAGCATCGCTGAAGACCAGAACGGCGCCGCCCAGCCCACCGTGGACGAGCAGCCCATCCGGCATGACGGCGATGCCGTTCGGTCGCAGCAGCGCGGCTTCGCGTTCAGCGAAGATGGAAACCCCGCGGCCGGCCGAGACGCGACAAATAGCGCCCGACGTCGCTTCACTGCCGGAGTCGGTCACATAGCCTTTGCCGGACGGGTCGATCGCCAGATCGTTCAGGCGAACAGCCTCGGGGATGTGCGTCGATCCCGGGGTGCCGCCCGTCGAGGGGTCGAACCGGCGAACAGAGGCGACATCAGCAACGTGGATGACGTCGCCGCTGATGATCAGGCCGAGCGGGTCTTGCAGGATTACGCCCTCGCGGCCGCCTTCGATCCACTTGAGTTCGCCAACGGACAGATCCGGGTCGATGACAAAGATGAAGCCTTCGTTGGCTGCGCCCCGCTGACCCAGATTGCCGCGGAGATAACGGTCGCCGACGGTGTCGTGCCGCACGCCCTCGGGACCCACGAGACCTGCCCCCGAAATCACACGCGAGTTCCGGTCTTCCGCCCACGAAGAGGTGGCAGCGAGCAGCAGGATAGAGATAGCGGCTAGCGAGGGACGTGACATGGCGACCTGCGGATCAACGCAGGCTTTGGAGGTAGCGAATGATCTCCGTCCGTTGGGCGGGCGGCGGAGCGACGATCGACATCTTCGTGCCGGGCACCGTCGCGCGGGCACCGGCCACGTAGCGTTCCAGGTTCACAGCCGTCCAGTTCTGGCCCCAAGCCGTCAAGGCTGGGCTGTAGCTGTAGCCGGCAACGGCGCCCGCCCGTCGCCCGAACACGCCGTGAAGCGACGGGCCCACCCGGTTTTGCCCGGCTTGGACGGTATGGCAGGATCCACAGCGCTGGCGAAACAGCGTCTCACCGTTCGGCGGAGTCTGGGCGGCCGACAACCCTGCGGCGGAAGACAGGACGAGAGCGATGATCGCGGACTTCAGAAACGACGGGTACATGGCGGAAAACTCGCAGAGTTGAACGGATTCAGGGGCCTCACAGGCTCATTCCGCCGTCGATGACGATGGCCGAACCCGTCATGAAATCGGCGTCTCCGGACGCCAGCATCACGACGATGCGCGCGATTTCCTCGGGTTGGCCGATGCGGCCCATCGGCTGACGCGCGGTGAAGGCGGCCAGAGCCGCGACGGGATCTGGCTGAGCGGCCATACGCTGATGGAGCGAGGGGCTCTCGACGGTGCCTGGGCAGATGGCGTTGCAGCGAATACCGTCGCCGACGAAATCCATCGCCACGGATTTGGTCAGACCGATCACCGCCGCCTTGGTGGTGGCGTAGACGAACCGATCGGGCGCCGCTTTGATCGACGAGACTACCGAGGCGATGTTGATGATCGACCCGTCGCGACGCGCCAGCATGGCTGGGAGAAACGCCTGAATGGTGTTGGCCATCGAACCGACGTTGATGCGGAAGCTCCGTTCGAGTTCGGCGGCATTGCTGTCGAGCACCGTGCCGGTCGCGACCACGCCGACGCAGTTGACCAGAACAGACGCCGCCGGATGCTGAGCAGCAAGCTGGGCTACGGCGGCTGGATCGGTGACATCCACCAGTGCGCTCTTCACGCCTGCGGCCGAGGTCCAGTCCGTCAGGGGACCTCGCGAAAGGTCGACAGCGATCACCATCGCCCCCGCATCGGTCAGCGCCTGAGCAATGGCGCGACCGATGCCTTGACCGGCCCCTGTGACGATACAGGTCTTTTCGGACAGGCCCGTGGTCATGTTTCCAAAGCTCATTTGCTGTTTGGTGAGATCGGCCCGCGCTGCCGGGCGGTCCGAAGAGGTCGTCACGCGGCGAAAAGGTTCGCCGCGCCGTCGACACGAATGACCTGTCCGCTCACGAATCGGCTCTGGGCCGAGGCGAGGAAGCCGACCACGTCAGCAATCTCGTCGGCGCTGGCGTAGCGATTCAACGATGGCCCCTCCTCCATCATGGTCGGATCGACGGACCGGGTCGCGAGGAAGCGCGCTGTCTTCGCAGGACCGGGGCTAACGGCGTTTACGCGCACTCCGGCATCGCGCAACTCGGCTGCCAAGCATCTCGTGTAGTGGACGACGGCAGCCTTGGCGCAGGCATAGGCTGTCTCATTTGCTGCGCCGATGTGAGCCGATACCGTGCTGATGTTGATGATCGCTCCGCTGCGTCGTTCGGCCATGCCGGGCGCCACGGCACGACTGAGCAGCATCGTTCCGATAAGGTTGCGGTTGACGATCGCCTGCACGTCTTCTAGCAGGAACCGGATCGCGGTGTTGGGGTCGGGCTTGCCGCCCGCAGCGCCGATGTCGCCGCCGGCGCAGTTGACCAGGATGGTGATAGGACCCAGCGACGCCTCAGCCTTCGCGACCATGGCCTGGACAACGGCTTCCTGGGATATATCGCCGGTGACGGCGACCGCGCGGGCTGCGCCTTTCGACATGGAGTCGGCGACGGCCGTCAGGTTCGGGAACTCGCCGTATTTGGCGGGTGCCTCCTCTGAGATATCATGCAATGCGAGATCTGCCCCCAGGGCCATCAATGCACGACCGATCGTGTGACCCAATCCTCTACCCGAGCCTGTCACCAAGGCGACCTGGCCAGCAAGCGGCCCGGCGACCAAACCTCGCACCGGGGCCGCTGCGGTCAACGCATCACTCATTCTTTCTTGCCTTTCTTAGGTTTCTTTTCGTCGAACGACTTGGGCCCTATGGCCACTACGAACGGTGCCGCAACGCCGCGGCCCTCAAGCGTATGGCTGGCGTAGCAGTCGGGATTGTCGTAGCCGGTGCGCAGGTGGCCGATCACCGCGTCCTCAGGCGTCACATCGGACTTGCCAATGGCGACATCCAGAAGGGCCCGGTGGTGATGCAGACGCCACTGACGCGTTTCCACACTGGCGTTCTCGAGTGCCTTGTGGGCGAAGAGCACGGTCGCCAGCGAATCGAGAGTCTTGGCCAGGTAGGGATTGCCGGACGCGCGCCACATCTCGCGGTGGAAGGCCAAGTCTAGCGCAGCGGCGGCCAGCTCGGAGCCCTGCTCCCAGGCTTCCATCTGCTCAACCAGTTCCGTTAGACGCGCCCTGGAATCCGGCGTCATGTTGAGACGACACAGCTTGAGCGCCTCAGCCTCAAGAACAACCCGAAGACTGTTGATTAGCTGCACGTCCTGTTCGGAGAGGATGGTCACGAACATCCCTCGGCGCTCGTGGTTCATCACGAGGCCCTGCTCCTGAAGCGTCATCAGCGCCTCGCGGATCGGAATCCGGCTGATATTCAAGTCACGCGCCAGCTGGCTCTCGTTGAGGCGATCGCCCGGCTTGTAGGTGCCAGTGACGATCGCATCGCGAAGTTTGTTCAAGACATGAGCCTTCAACGTCGGAGGAACAAAAATACCCTCGTTTTCAACGCTCAATGAGCTGAATGTAGCTTGGTTCATTAGATAGCTCCGATAAAGGCCGCAGCTTGCCGCCCCACCGATCACCTCCCCGTTGACTTACCGATACCGCACTCAGTATACAGTTTGTATGGCGATTGAAAGCGGCTGATGGCCTTGGTCGTCACTGCGGACAGAAAAAATAAGCGGGCGAAACTGGATGCCGAAGGTGCGACGTCCACGCCTATAAAAGCGCAGTATTGCCTTCTGTGTACATACCGACACGGCGATATCAGGGGAATGGAAATGAACGAACGTTACAATGTCGGCCGCAACTACCGATTGGCGGTGCAGCCGTGATGCGGCCTAGCCGCGTCCGCTTCGGGATTGTTGGCTTCGCACTGACCCTGGCCATGCTGGCCTATATCCAGAGGGTCGCGATCTCCCAGGCTGCCGCACCCATGTCGGCCGAACTCGGCCTCGACAAGGGGCAGATGGGCTGGATTTTCGGCGCCTTCGCCCTGTCATACGCGCTGCTTGAGATTCCGATGGGCGCGCTGGGCGATAAGATCGGCGTCCGCCGCGTCCTGGCTCCGCTGGTATTGTTGTGGTCGGCTTTCACCGCCCTGAGCGGTGCGGCTTGGAGCTTCACCTCCCTCTTGGTGATGCGTTTCATCTTCGGAGCCGGCGAGGCAGGCTGTTTCCCCAACCTGACCAAGATGTTGAGCGTCTGGCTTCCACGACAGGAGCGAGTCCGCGCACAGGCGCTCATGTGGGCTTGCACGCGCTGGGCCGGGGCAGTTACGCCGCCGATTGCACTGCTGGTAATCACCGCCTTTGGCTGGCGCTGGGGTTTTGTCTTCTTCGGCGCGCTCGGCGTTCTGTGGGTCGTAGTCTTTTGGCTGTTCTTCAAGGACGACCCGGCCACACACAAGGGCGTCAACGAGGCAGAACTGCAACTGCTGGAGGGCTCCAAGGCGCTGTCCGAGCAGGATAGCGGCGGCTGGTTGAAAGTCTTCGCCGACATCAACGTGCTGCTGCTGGTGATCCAGTACGCGGCCTTCTCCTTCGTCTGGTATTTCTACGTCACCTGGCTGCCGACCTATCTGATCGAAGCTTGGGACCTGACCTTCGCCCAGGCTGCGGGATACTCGATCCTGCCACTCCTTTTCGGCGGCTTCGGCTCGCTCGTTAGCGGTATGATCCCGGCCCGGATTCCCCGACGCGCCATCGCCCTGTTCGGCTTCGTCGCCACCGCCGCGCTGCTATTCTCGGTGACGCGGATGGAGAACGCTCTGGTCGCGATGGTTCTTATGGCTCTGGCCAGTTTCTGCAGTGACCTGACCATGCCGATCTCGTGGAACACCTGCGTCGAGATCGGGAGAAAGTACACCGCCACCGTCGCGGCGACGATGAACATGTTCAGCGGTCTGGCCGGTTTCGCCGCGCCAGTGCTGGGCGGCTACATCCTGCTTCAGAAAAGCCAGAATTGGGATGCGCTGATCTACATGATGGTTGGCGCCGCCTGCATCTCGGCGTTCTGCTGGCTTTTCCTCAACCCGGACAAGCTGGCGGAGAAGAACGCCGCCATCGACGGGTCCCGGACCTGAACAGGTGGGTGACGGCCCCGGGGCGTCACCCACCGCCTCCACAAACCGCTGACATTGTTACGCCTGGGCGAGCCCCGGCTATTGGGAGAAGAGCGTATGAAGATCGACTTGTCGGGCAAGGTGGCCGTAATCACAGGCGGCAGCCGAGGACTGGGCCACGCCATGGCGACGACCCTGTCGGGCGCGGGCGCCACTCTTGCTCTCGTGGCGCGAGATCAGGTGCGGCTCGACCAGGCCTGCGCCGAACTGACCGCCAAGGGCAGAACCGTCAGCGGATTCGTGGCGGACGTGACGAAAGAGGCTGATGTGAAGCGGGTCGCAGGGGAGATCACCGCTACCTTTGGCGCACCGCACATTCTTATCAACAACGCCGGCAACAATGTCCGCAAGCACCTGGCCGAGCTGTCGCTTGACGAGTTTCGCAGCGTCATCGATGGCAGCCTTACCTCGACCTTCCTGATGTCCCGCGCGCTGACGCCTGGAATGAAGGGGCGCGGCTATGGGCGCGTCATCAACATGACCTCGATGCTCAGTCACATCTCCCTGCCGGGACGCACGCCCTACTCCTCGGCCAAGACGGGCCTACTGGGTTTCACCCGTGCTTTGGCGCTTGAACTGGCGGCCGATGGGATCACCGTCAACGGGATCAGCCCGGGTCCTTTCGATACGGACATGAACCGTGCGGTAAAAGACGATCCCCAGGCCAACGCACTGTTTCTGACCAACCTGCCGGTCGGTCGGTGGGGCAGGGTCGAGGAGATCGGTGCCCTGGCCTGCTATCTGTGCTCGGAAAGCGCAGGCTTCATCACCGGCACCGACATCGTCATCGACGGCGGCTGGACCACCAAATAGCCGTCCGGATTCCGGACGCGACGGAGGAGAAGACGATGGGCACTCGGCGAGAATTCCTGGGAACGATCGCGGCCGGCGGCATAGCCCTCTATGCATCGCCATCCTTGGCCGGCGGCTACGAGGAGATGGAGCTGGCCCCGAAGTCCCGGATGGGCGTGGCCAGCACGGCGATGTCGATGCATCTCAATGGCCTCGGCGTCGCCACGCCGATGCGTGAGGATCCCGTCCGCTACATCGAGTATCTCCGGTCGCTTGGCGCCGGCGGCGTTCAGCACGCCATCCGCACCGATCTGCCCAGGGTGCGCGCGAAACTGGAAGAGCTAGGCATGTTCTACGAGGGCGAAGCCGCCCTGCCCTACCACCCCGACGACGATCTGGCCGGCTTCGAGCAATCGATGCTGCAGGCAAGGGAACTCGGGGCCCACTGCGTCCGGGCCGTCAGTCGACAACCTCCCGGTGGCAACCGTCGCTATGAGACCTTCGCGACGCTGGAGGACTATCGGGCGTGGGAGGCCCAGGCCAACGCGGTCATCGAGAAGGTCATGCCGATCGTGGACCGGATCGGCGTCGGCCTGGCTCTGGAGAACCACAAGGATCGGACGGCTGAAGAGCATGTCGCTGTGCTGTCCCGATACTCCAGCGAGCACCTCGGCGCCCTGATCGACCCCGGCAACAACATGTCCCTTATGGAAGACGCCGCCGAGACGGTGGGCAAGCTGGGCCCCTACGCCATGGCCTGTTCAATGAAGGACATGGGGGTGGCACCCTACGCCGACGGGTTCCTCCTGTCGGAGGTCCCGTTCGGCACCGGCATCAACGACCAGAAGGCGCTCTTCCAGACCATGCGGGACCACAATCCCCGCATCAATCTGGTGGAGGAGATCATCACGCGCGACCCGCTTGAGATCCCCGTGCTGACCGAGTCCTACTGGCGGACACTGCCGGGAATGGACGCCGGGAGGCTGGCCAGGACCCTGGCCGGCGTACGAGCCAGGGCGCAGGCTCTGCCGGTCGTCACCGGCCTCAGCCCGCAGCAAAAGCTGCAGGCCGAGGAAGACAACAATCGCCAGACACTCGCCTGGGCCGTGGCTCAGTTTGGCGCGGCTTAACGCCCGTCGGGCGACAGTACAGGATGCAATGACATGACCGCGCGAAAGCCAGTTCGTCCCTTCCGTTCGGGTGAATGGTTCGCAGATCCCGACCGCATCGACATGACGGCCGTCTATCTCGAGCGGTTCATGAATTCGGGCGTCACGCCCGAGGAACTGCGCAGCGGCAAGCCCATCATCGGCATCGCTCAGTCGGGCAGCGACCTGGCGCCCTGCAATCTGATCCATGTCCAGCTGGCGCAGCGGGTCAAGGCCGGCATCCGCGACGCGGGCGGGATCCCGATGGAGTTCCCCGTACACCCGATCTTCGAAAACTGCCGGCGTCCTACCGCCGCGCTCGACCGCAATCTGTCCTATCTGACCCTGGTCGAAATCCTGCATGGCTACCCGCTCGACGCGGTGGTGCTCACCACGGGCTGCGACAAGACCACGCCAGCCGGGATCATGGCCGCCTCGACCGTCGATATTCCGGCGATCGTGTTGTCAGGCGGACCGATGCTGGACGGATGGTTCGACGGCAAGCTGGCGGGATCCGGGACCGTGATCTGGCAAAGTCGACGGCGGCTGGCGGCGGGCGAGATCAGCGAGGCGGACTTCTTCGACGCCGCTACCGCCTCGGCGCCGTCGCTTGGCCACTGCAACACTATGGGAACGGCGTCGACGATGAACGCGATCGCCGAAGCGCTGGGCCTGTCCCTGCCCGGATGCGCGGCGATTCCGGCTGTCTACCGTGAGCGCGGGCAGATGGCGTATCGCACCGGCCGGCGGATTGTCGAGATGGCCTATGAGGATCTCAAGCCGTCGGACATCCTGACCCGCGAGGCGTTCCTGGACGCGATAGCCCTGACGACGGTTATCGGAGGATCCACCAACGCCCAGCCGCACATAACGGCAATGGCTCGCCACGCCGGCCTCGAGATCAGCGCCGAGGACTGGGTGGAGCACGGCTATCCGCTGCCGCTCCTGCTGAACATGCAGCCGGCCGGCGCCTTCCTGGGTGAGCGTTTCCACAGGGCCGGCGGCGTGCCCGCCATCCTGTGGGAGCTGCAGAACGCCGGGAAGCTGCACGGAGCTCGCATCACCGTCAGCGGATCCCCCCTGGCGGATGGTGTCGTCCAAACCACGGATCGCGAGATGATCTTCTCCTTCGATGCCCCGCTCAAGGACAATGCGGGCTTCGTCATCCTTCGCGGCAATCTGTTCGACTTCGCGGTGATGAAGACCAGCGTCATCTCGCCCGAGTTCCGGGAGCGCTACCTGGCCACCCCAGGTCAGGAGGACTGCTTCGAGGGCGACGCTGTCGTGTTCGACGGCGCCGAGGCCTACCATCACGGCATCAACGATCCGGCGCTGGGCGTCACCGAGAATTCCATCCTCGTGATTCGCGGCGCGGGGCCGGTCGCATGGCCGGGCGCGGCGGAGGTGGTCAACATGCAGCCGCCGGACGCCTTGATCAGACGCGGGGTGACGAGCCTGCCAGTCATCGGCGACGGACGCCAGTCGGGCACGTCGGACAGCCCGGCGATCCTGCACGCCTCTCCGGAAAGCGCCGTTGGCGGCGGTTTGAGTTGGCTCCGGAGCGGCGATCGCATCCGCATCGACCTGGCCAAACGACGCTGTGACGCCCTCGTTTCGGACGAGGAGATCGCGCGACGCAAAGGCGGGCCGCAACCGGAGATCCCGCCCAGCCAGACGCCTTGGCAGGAGATCTATCGCGGCCTGGTCGGCAGCCTCGCCGACGGCGGATGTCTGGAGAACGCGGTCAAGTACCGGGGCGTCGCGCGCCCGACGCCGCGCCACAATCACTAGGGAAATCAGGCCATGAAACTATTGCGCTACGGACCGCCGGGAGAAGAACGACCGGGCCTGCTGGACGACCAGGGAGTCATTCGGGATCTGTCGGCCCACGTCGAGGATATCGGTCCCGATCAACTGTCGCCCCAGGCCCTCAAACGCCTGGCGGCGATCGACCCCGCCGGCCTGCCGGTCGTACCGGGCGCGCCGCGACACGGACCGCCGGTCAAGGGGGTGGGCAAGTTCCTCGCAATCGGCCTGAACTTCGCCGACCACGCCGCCGAGTCGGGCGCGTCCGTGCCTGAAGAACCCATCGTATTCACCAAGGCGACCAGCTGCATTCAGGGACCGGACGATGCGGTGATGATCCCCCGCGACTCGATCAAGACCGATTGGGAGGTCGAACTCGGTGTCGTCATCGGCACGACCGCCCGATACGTCGAGGAGGCCGAGGCCCTGAATCATGTCGCGGGCTACGTTCTGATCAACGATCTGTCCGAGCGGGAATTCCAGCTGGAACGGGGCGGAAGTTGGGACAAGGGCAAGGGCTGCGACACCTTCGGTCCCATCGGACCGTGGCTGGTCACAGCCGACGAGGTGGACGACGTGCAGACCCTCGGCATGTGGCTGGACGTCAACGGGACTCGAATGCAGACCGGCAACACCGACACGATGGTCTTCGGGGTGGCGGCGCTGGTCAGCTATGTCAGCCGGTTCATGGCCCTGCACCCGGGCGATGTCATTACGACAGGCACCCCGCCGGGCGTGGGCATGGGCCAGAAACCCTCTCCCATCTACCTCAAGGCCGGCGACACCATCCGGTTGGGCATCGATGGTCTCGGTGAGCAGAATCAGACCGTGTCCGCCTACCGACCTTGACGACCGATCGTCTGACTGCACATAGTATACAAATCAAAGGCGCACGTCCGGTCGCGAATTCGATCGGCGTAGACAGCCGAGGGATGAAATTGATGACCCATGTTACGCCTTTGCGCGGCCGCTCGCGGCCGCTTACCAGCTGCTCGGTCGCGGCGATCGCCCTCGCGCTCGCCTCCTCGGCCATCGCCCAGGAGGGCTGGCCGACCATCGGCCACGATGCCGGAGGGCAGCGCTTCTCTCCCCTGACCAACATCACTCCGGCCAACGTCGACCAGTTACAGGTGGCCTGGACCTATCACCTGCGCCCGGCGGATGATGCCAGCGGGGGTCTGCTGGCGTCGCAGTCGATCCCGCTGGTGATCGGCGACACCATGTTCCTTGCCTCTCCCTACAGCCGGGTCCTGTCGCTGGACGCCGCGACGGGAGCCGAGAAATGGGTGTTCACCCTGCCGGACTCCGATCGCCCGTCCTTGCGCGGCGTCGAGTACTGGCCCGGGGACGACCAGCATGGCCCGACCATCGTCTTCGGCAGCCGGATGGGACGCCTGTACTCCATCGACGCCGACACCGGCCGCCCGACGGCGGGTTTCGGGGTCAACGGCATCGTCAACCTGAAGACGCCGGAGGTCATGCAGACCGGGATGGATAAATCCTACATCCTTCCGTCGCCGCCGATCGTCTACAAGAACCGGATCATCACCGGGGCCGGCCCCGGCGAGGGTCCCGGCGGAACCAACGGCGGTGAAGGTCCTGCGGGCGATACGCGCGCCTGGGACGTGCACACCGGCGCCCTTGTCTGGACCTTCCATTCCGTTCCGCGTCCCGGAGAGTTCGGAAACGACACCTGGGAAGGCGAGAGCTGGAAGAACCGCTCGGGCGTCAACGTCTGGGGCCAGATGACCGTCGATACCGAACGCGGGATCGTCTACATGCCGTTCGGCACCGCCAATAACGACCGCTATGGCGGCGACCGTCCCGGCGACAACCTGTTCGGCAGTTCGGTCGTGGCGGCGGACGCCAATACAGGCGCCTACCTGTGGCATTTCCAGACCGTCCGCCATGACATCTGGGATTACGACACCCAGGCCCCGCCGACCCTGCTGGACATCGTCAAGGACGGCGAGACGATCCCCGCCGTCGGCATCATCAACAAGACCGGGCTGATGTTCTTTCTGAACCGGGTTACCGGCGAACCGATCCACCCGATCGAGGACCGGCCCGTACCGGCGAGCAATGTCCCGACCGAGCGGCCGTCTCCGACCCAGCCCTTCCCCGTCCTTACCGAGCCCCTGTCGCGAAACACGATCAGCCGGGCGGAACTCTATCAGGACACGCCCGAGCACAAGGCCTGGTGCGAGGCCCTGGTCGACGACAACGACATGTATCTGTCGGCCGAGCCCTACACGCCCATCCGCCTGAACCAGTACACCGTCACCTATCCCGGCACGCAGGGCGGGGTGAACTGGGGCGGCGGCGCCTTCGACCCATCGACCGGCCTGTTCGTGGTCAACGTCAACAACATGGGCCAGCCCATGCGCCTGGTTCCGACGCCCGATGGTCAGTCCTACATCAACTCAGGCGAGCTGGCCGGCACCCGGCGGTTCTGGAACCCGGAGACGCGGCTGCATTGCGCTGCGACGCCCTGGGGCCAGCTTGTCGCGGTGGATGTAAACTCCGGCAAGGTGGCCTGGCGCTCGACCCTCGGCGTGACCGATACCCTGCCGGAGGGAAGCCGGAACACCGGGCGGCCCTCGCTGGGCGGCCCCACGGTCACCGCCGGCGGGGTGACCTTCATGGCGGGGACCGATGACAGCCGCTTCCGGGCCTTTGAGACCCGAACCGGACGCGAGATCTGGACGGTCGAGCTGCCGGCCACGGCGCACAGCACCCCGATCACCTACTCCGACGCCAGCGGCAAGCAATACGTGGCCATCGTCGCCACAGGCGGCGGCCTGCTTGCCGCGCCCGTCGAGAGCGACTCCCTCATCGTCTACTCCCTCCCTTAGGCGATAGAGAGTCCGCGGAGCCGGCGCCCTCCCCCCCGGGGGCGCCGGCTCTTTTCGTTTTGGCCTCCCGGGTCGGCTGCGCACACGAAAAAGCCGGCGCGCCATCGGCCGCCGGCTTCACGCAAACTCCCGCCGGAGGCTATTCCTTGGGGAAGGCCTCGGCCAGATAATCCGTGATCTCCGCAAACTCGGCAGGCGTGCCCATGGCGCCCCGATCCCCCATGAACTGAACCAGGGTGAACCACTCGGCGTGCGTCAACCGCTTCTCGGCGACCAACTCGACCGCGTGGCAGCCCGAGCACACGCGGATGGTGGTCTCGCGTCCAGGCCCTTCCGGCAGACCACCGACCATTTCGGTCGCGATGATCGCGTGTGTGGGCGGAGGCGGATTCTCGGCAGGGGCTGGCGACGCAGCCGCGACCACGGCGGGCGGTGCACCCGCAGGAGCGGCCACCTGATAAGAGGCGGCGCAGCCGCCCATCATCAAACCGACACCCAGAAGAACGCGAACCGCGCGCAGCCTGTATCTTACAACCATCGGCTCATTCACCTTCACGCTTACAAAAAAAGGTCCGGCGAGCACGGCGCTCGCCGGACCGAGGCTCACTCAGGAGGACGTCAGAACTCGAACCTGATGCCGGTCGTGTAGTACGGGCCGACCACATCATAGATGCCTTGGTTGGTAGGATACTGCTGGCCCGGCTGGCCATTGCCGATCAGCGGCGGCTTCTCGTCCAGGGCGTTGTTGACCGTCAGGAAGCCGGTCAGATCGTTCCCGTCGACGACGAAGTCGTAGGTCGCCGTCAGATCCAGATAGACGACAGAGGGCACCGTCGGCTCCTCGTAGAAGACGGTCACATCACGTGTGCGTTGAATCTCGCCGATGTAGCGGGCCTGCGCGGTCAGGCTGAGCGGCCCTTCCCGATAATTGGCCTGCAGGTTGATTCGGTGCTTGGCGTTGACGCCGACGTTGGCGTTCTCGACCGGAGCCGCATCAATGTCGGTCCGGGTCTTGCGCCCGGGCACATAGCTTCCAATCAGCCTGAGACCGAGATCACCCGACCGCCCGAAGCTGGAGAAGGGCGTGTTGTAGCTGAACTCGTAGTCAATCCCGTGCAGTGAGGCCAAAGCCTGGTTGAACGGCAGAGTGCGGACCGCAAGCGGGAAGTTGTCGGCAACGGGCGTGTAGTTGAAGGGGAAAGGCCGGACGATATACTGGCACACCGACGATGCGCCACTGCTGGCGATGCATTCTTCGTTCGCCGTCGTGGTTCCGAGGTTCGCGATGGCGTCGGTGATTTCGATGCTGAAATAGTCGACTGATGCGGAGAAGCCCTGGAGGAACGAAGGCTGCCAGATTGCTCCGATTGTGTACGTGTCACCGATCTCGGGCTTCAGGTCCGGGTTGCCGCTGGACAGGGTAATGACATTGTCGTTACGCCCGGTCAGAGCGTCGAAGAAGCCGCCCCGCGCCGCTTGGTCACCGGCGAACAACTCATAGAGGGTGGGTGCCCGAATATCTCGCGACCGGGTGTAACGCAGTCGCAGATCTTCGATCGGCACGTAACTGAGGCCGACTTTCCAGGTCGTGACCCCGCCGCTGGTGGAATATTCAGTATAGCGGGCGGCCGCGTTCAGATCGAGCGATCGAATGAGGGGCATGTCCGCAAGCAGCGGTACGGCCAGTTCGACGAAGGCTTCCCTCACATTGTACTCGCCTTCGGCCTGGCCGACGTTGGTCGAGTTGTATTTGTTGATCGTCTGCGCGACGTTTGTTCGCAGGCCGACCGTGGAGGTCGGGATGGAGGGATCGGAGTTGCTCCGCTGCTCCAGCCGCTGGGTGCGATATTCAGCGCCCACCGCGAAGGACAGTGGTCCAGCCGGCAGCTCGAACAGATCGCCCGAAATCTCCGCTGCAACGATGTCCATCGTCTGGGCGACCTGGTATTTCGACACGCCGCTGACCCAGTCATAGTCGGCGTCGGTCGGACTGCCGTCGCCAAACCAGTTGATCGCGCGACAGTCGTCCATCAGGCCGGGATTGGTCAGGGTGATGTTGCAGACGATGTTGCCATTGGGTCCGCGCACGGCGTCGAGCGACGCGAAGTAGCGGTTTTGCAGGAAGTTGCCGGAGTGGGCCGATCGCAGCAGGGAATCGCCGTGGGCGTAGGTCGCCTTCCAGCTGTAGTCCCCAAGCGACCCCGTGAGGCCGGTCAGGAAGGTATAGGCGACGTTCAGCGCGTCGACCTCCTTAAAGGGCTGATCCGCATGGATCCGTCCACCGCCGACTCGACGGTCGTCCGCGGTGCCGAAAACACCGTCGCGCCCAGGATAGGCGTTGAGCAAGGCGGCGGCGCCCGTCGGCAAATACGGGTTAGAGGAATAGATGTAGAATGCGTTGGTCTGGGTACCAGATCCAATCGTGACGAACGTATTCCCGGATTGGGCAAACCCGAGCTGAGCGAAGAATTTAAGGTTGGGCGCCAGCTCGTAATCGAAACGGCCAAACAGCTGATCCGTGACCTGACCGCCTGTTAAGGTCTTGCCGATGCTGGGCGAACCGTCACCGCCGATACCGACGTTACTGCTTCCAGCCGGCCTCACGCCGGGATTGAACGGCACAAGCGAGCCGTCAGGAAGAAAGTGCAGTCCAGCTAGTGGGTTGCCGATATTGGCGGCAAAGTTGACGCCCAGCGGGAATAACGTGCCGAAGGTTCCAGTCTGATAATAGACCGGCCCCGCGTTCCGATAAGGCGCGGCGGCCGTGCCATTGCCGACTTGAGTTATGTAGTCGCCGCCTCGTGGCCGGTCTTCATTCCGAGGAATGCCCTCACGCTGATAGTGATCGAAGCTTAGCAGGACGTGGCCGCGGTCGCCGAAGACATCGAAACCCGCTGCGATGTCAAATCCAGAGGACAGGTCGTCGCCGTAGTCGGAAACACCGACCTGCGCGCTTCCCTTCACGCCAGTGTAGCTTGTGTCCAGGATGAAATTGATCACGCCGCTGACCGCATCCGAGCCGTAGGCAGCGGAAGCCCCGCCCGTCACGACGTCGACGCGGGATACGAGCGATGACGGGATGACGTTCGTATCAACGGTACCCTGGAAGCTCGTGGGCGGGATACGCTGTCCGTCAAGCAGCACGAGATTCCGTATAGAACCCAGCCCGCGGAGGTTCAGATAGTTGCCGCCGTTCGGACTGGTCGCCTGGTTACCCGTGTTCTGGGTTCCGCTCGAGACAGTGAATTGTGGCAGCTGATTCAGACCATCGGGGATGCTTCCCGGCGCCGTCAGCAACAGCTGCTCGGTCGCCACGACGGTAACGGGTGTCGGCGCGGTATAACCGTTCCGCACGATGCGCGACCCGGTAACGACGATATCGTCAACCCGCCCCGCCGCTTCCTGAGGCTCTGCGCCGTCCGTTTGCATGTCCTGCTGCGGATTTGGCCCCTGCGCATTTGCGGCAGACGCGATGGCAATAAGACTGCCGCCGTACATTATGGCGGCCAATAATCTACTCTTATTCAAGATTACTTCTCCCCTTTAATACCGCCGCTAGTACGGTCAGCTTGTTGGTCAGTACATGCGCAAATCATCCCGCCCCGCGCTAGCGCGGCGCCTCGGACGCCTCAGGCCCGGCATCCCGGTGAAGGGAACCTAGGGATCGCAAAATCTTGCAGCTCCGTGAGCTCATCCGGCCACTTGATCGCTGCTGAACTGTATACTAAATGCAAATTGAGGCTTGTCAACGGACAGTGTCGACAAGCCCCGCCTGGCTGTTTGCTCACACACGGTTAGCGTCAGCAGTTCGTCATCCATCAAGGGAGCCGCTATGAGCAGCCGCCGAGTCTTCGAAATGCGAACTTATTTTCCGTCGCGCGGACGAATGGCCGCTCTTGAAGAACGATTTCGGCGGCATACCGTCCGGCTGTTTGCGCGGCACGGGATTATTTCCATCGGTTATTGGACCACTAGCAGTAACGACGATCTCCGGCTTATCTATATGCTCGCATATCCGGATCACGGCTCTCGCGAGATGTCCTGGGCGAGCTTCAGGGCCGATCCGGAATGGCAAACGGCCGCGGCGGCCTCTGAGGCGGAGGGGCCTCTGATCGCTCGTCGCGAGTCGGTCTATCTAAATGAGACCGACTACTCGCCGTTGATCATTGCCAACGGGCAGGTGACGGCCGCTGCCTGATCGGAATGATAGATTCATACAGGTCCAGGCCTCAAATTTCAGCCCATCAGCAAATGGACGGCGGCTTTCTCGCATCGCTGAGGACAATCGTTGGCGGCCAACATGTGCTGACGACTCCCGCTCGCACCGCGCCTTTCCGACGGGGCTACCGCTTTGGCGGCGGCAAGGTCCTGGCCGTCGCCCGCCCCGGCACCCTGATTGAGCAATGGCGAGTGCTGAAGGCGTGCGCCGCCGCCGGCAAGATCATCCTGATGCAGGCTGCAAATACGGGCCTCACGGGAGGCTCGACCCCCGACGGCGACGACTACGACCGGGACATCGTCATCGTCAGCACGTTGCGGATCACGACGGTGCATCTGATCGAGGATGGCCGCCAGGTCATCTGCTTGCCCGGATCGACACTGAGCCAGCTCGAACGCCTTCTAAGCCCCCTGGGGCGAGAACCCCATTCGGTCATAGGCTCGTCCTGCATTGGCGCGTCGGTCGTGGGCGGCGTCTGCAACAATTCCGGAGGCTCTCTTATCCAGCGCGGTCCCGCATTCACTCGCCTGGCGCTCTTCGCCCGTATCGACGAAAGCGGGGATGTCGAGCTGATCAATCACCTGGGGGTCGCCCTCGGGAATGACGCCGAAGACGTCCTAAATCGACTGGAACGGGGTGAGTTTACACAAGCCGATATTTCGCACGATCCGATGGAGGTCGCTTCTGACCATGATTATGCGCAGCGTGTTCGGCACATCGACGCCGACAGCCCTGCCCGCTTCAACGCCGACCCGGATCGATTGTTCGAGGTGTCTGGCAGCGCCGGAAAGGTCATGGTGTTCGCCGTCCGACTAGACACTTTCGAAAAATCGAAAGAGACGGCTACGTTCTATATCGGGGCCAGCGATCCGGCGACACTGACCCGGATCCGGCGCGATATTCTGGGAGGTTTCACAACCTTGCCGGTCGCAGCCGAATACATGCATCGCGACTGCTACGATATCGCGCGCACCTATGGAAAAGACGCCTTTCTGGCCATCAAGCATTTCGGCACCGATAGCATGCAACGGATCTTCGCCCTGAAAGCGACTCTGGATTCGATCGCAGGGTCCTTGCCGCTGGTGCCTGCGTTTGCGATCGATCGACTGGCTCAGTTGGTGGGCGGCCTGTTCCCCGAGCATTTACCGGAACGCATGAACGCGTACCGTGATTGCTACGAGCATCACCTGATGCTGAAAATGACCGGCGCCGGCGTGGATGAGGCGCGGCGTTATTTTCTTGAGGCGTTCATCGCCGGCGATAGCGCCTGGTTCGAATGCACTGAGGACGAAAGCGTCAAGGCGTTCCTCCACCGGTTCGTGGCCGCGGGCGCCGCGGTCCGCTATCGCGCCATACACCACCGTGAAGTGTCCGATATCGTGGCGCTGGACATCGCCTTGCGCCGAAACGAGCGCGACTGGTTCGAAGTGCTGCCCCCCGATATGAGCGCCGCGATTAAACACAGCCTGTATTATGGACACTTCTTCTGTCACGTCTTTCACCAGGACTACATCGTTGTCGCCGGTGAAGATCCGGTTGCCCTGGAACATCGGATGCTGGCGGTGTTGGACCAGCGCGGAGCCAAGTATCCCGCAGAGCACAATGTCGGGCATCTCTACGAGGCGGGTCCGGCTCAGACGCGACATTTCCGTAAGCTCGACCCCTGCAACTGTTTCAACCCCGGCATCGGTCGAACGTCTCGCAAGGCCGAATGGGTTTGATAACTGCGTCGGCGAACAAGAGCAGCAGTAGGAGTGATCGTTTTGGGACGAGCGTTACGCACTTGGATGCGGGATCTGCATCTATACATCGGGCTCGCGGCGAGTCCGTTTGTTCTCCTGTACGCCGTCAGTACAATTGCCCTGAACCACCCGACATGGCTTGCAGAGCGGGTGAGCGAACCAGAGGTGCGGACCGCTGCGGTTTTGTTACGAGACCCTGAAGACGCCGACAGCTTGGCTCTCGGCCGCGAAGTCCTGCGGCAGACAGGTGTGGTCGGTGAAATCATGTTCGTACGGCGCGAACCGGAGGAGCGGCGGCTCGAAATTCCCGTGCAGTTGGCCGGCGAGAAAACCACCATCAAGGTCGATCTGGCGACCGGCCAAGCGGTCATCGAACGCCAGCAATCCAGCCTGATAACCAGCCTGACCTACTTCCACAAGATGCCCGGGCCGCACGTGGTGGCGATGCGCGGAAACTCCCTGCCCGTAGCGCTCTGGCGCTGGATCGCCGACGCCGCCGTGTGTGCGATCCTCTTCCTGGCGGCCACCGGAGTTTATCTCTGGACCGCTCTGCGGGCCGAACGCGCGCTGGGCGTCGTGTGCGTCGGCGGCGGCGTGGCTGTCTTCGCTCTGCTGGTCTTGGGGATGGTGCTGTGAGGCCTGCCGTCCGCAAGCTCAACCGCCAGGTGCATATCTATACCGGCCTCGCCCTACTGCTTTTCACCATCCTGTTTTCGGGTTCCGGACTACTCCTCAACCACCACTGGGCGTCTGCCGACTTCTGGCCGCAGCGGAAGATCCAGACTGTCGAACGTACCTTTTCGCCCCCCTCTGGAGTCGGCGATCTGGCAGTCGCAAGGGAACTGATGCGCCAATTCGGCTTGCGCGGTGAGATCAGCACGACCGAGACGACTCCGAATGGAGGCTTGCTTGTCCGGGCCAACCGCCCCGGCGAAAATCTGACGATCGAGGCTGACCTGATCGCGGGTCGCGCGACGGTCGAACGCGTCGATCTGAATGGCTGGGGGGTGGTCCATACTCTGCACACCTTTATCGGCGTGTCGGCCACAGAACCGGAGCGCCGGCGCGACTGGTGGCTCACGACGCTGTGGAGTCTAGCGATCGACGCGACTGCCATCGGCTTGATACTGCTGGTCGCCGGCGGAGTGGTTGAGGCGTGGGCAGCCAATCCAAAGCGGGGAGCTCTGGTGACAATCTTTGTGGTTGGGACTGCCGGCTGTCTGGCCTTCGTCCTAGGCCTAGTCCGGTAGGACCAAAGGATATCTCCCGCAGGGCCACGGTGATAGCGCGATGGCTGCCGTGTCGGACTATCCCGGACGGGGCCTGTCAGGGGCGTCGACAGGTTAACCGGGCGAAGTCGAAAAGCGCCTTAGCCGTCTCGCTTCAGGCAACCGCAGCCGCCCAAACGGACGGTGCCTCGGCGCGGAAAAGCCTAGGTGGTGTGGACAAAGTGTCTGATCCACAGTCGGATGGATGCGACGACGACGAAGCCGAGGAAGCTGTCGGCGGTCTTGTCGTATCGGGTAGCCAGTCGTCGGCTGTGTTTGA
>NZ_JAFCVJ010000034.1:0-23784 GCF_049896985.1 Brevundimonas sp. SL161
GTTCAGTTGAAGGAAGGCGTCGAGATGATCATGCCCGGCGACAACGCCGAGCTGAACGTCGAACTGATCACCCCGATCGCCATGGACCAGGGCCTGCGCTTCGCCATCCGTGAAGGCGGTCGCACCGTCGGCGCCGGCGTCGTCGCCAAGATCCTCGAGTAGTCAACACGACGGTCCGAACGGACTAAGTTGAATGAGGCCCTCCGGTGAAAGCCGGGGGCCTTTTTCTTCTTTCGTCATCCTCCGGCAAGGCGCGCAGCGCCGCAGACCGGGGGACCCAGCGGCGCGCGAGAGCGCGAACCTGTCGCGGACACCTGCGGCCGAGACCCTGCCTGAACAGATCGCCTTCGGCGCCGCTGGGTCCCCCGGTCTCCGCTTCGCTTCGCCGGAGGATTACGAAGGAAAGCGGAACACCCCGTTGCCCCCCGGCGTTGGCGAACAAGTGTTTCCTCAAGGAGCCCTCGATGAAAACGATCTGGACCCTGGCCGCCGTGTCGGCCGTGACGATGTTGACCGGCGCCTGCGCCACCACAGGCAACTACGCCTCTGCCTGCGAGCGGGACTATCAAGATAACAGGCGATATGCGACCGCCAGCGGCGCGGCTCTGGGCGCTCTGGCCGGGGCGGCCATCGCGGGCGAGCAGGACCGGGAGCGGGGCGCGGCGATCGGGGCGCTGGCCGGCGGTCTGCTCGCCAACCAGCTGTCGGAGCGGGACGATCCCTGCGGCTACGGCTTCGGAGGCTATAATCGAGACGGCCGCTATGGCTATGATCGCGTGCCGAGGCGTGGGAGCTACGGCTACTACTGAGGCCGCCTGACTGAATGACGAGATCCGGGTTCTGGCAGGCGGCGATCGCCGTGATGGCGCTCGCCCTGGGCGGCTGTGTGGTCACACACCCGGGAGGGGTCGATCAGGTGCGGTTCGCGTCGGACAGATCGTTCGTCCAGGCGCGGACGGAGGCGGGGGTGGTGCGCGGCGTCGAGGGGGCGGGGGTCCGGGCCTTCCTTGGCGTGCCCTACGCAAAGGCGCCGGTCGGCGATCTGCGCTGGCGAGCACCGCGACCGCCGGAGCCGTGGGACGGGGTCAGGGATGCGACGCGGCTGGGGTCCGACTGCGTTCAGGCCCTGGGGAGGAAGGCCATCCTCGGCGGCGGCGGCGGGCTGGTCGTCGGTTCCGAGGACTGTCTGTTCGTGAATGTGTACGGGCCCGTCCCGGATCAGGTCCGGGATGACAATCATTCAAGGCCGCTGCCGGTGATGGTCTGGCTGCACGGGGGGGCCTTCACGATCGGATCGGGGGCCAACTACGATCCGTCGCGGCTGGCGGCCGAACAGGAACGGGTCGTGGTCACGGTCAACTTCCGGCTGGGCGCGCTCGGCTGGCTGGCGCATCCCGGCTTCGATGCCGATGGCGAAGGCGGCGCCCGGAATCTGGGGGGCAACTGGGGCCTGATGGATCAGCAGGCGGCACTGCGTTGGGTGCATGAGAACATCGGGGCGTTCGGCGGCGATCCGGGCGACGTGACCCTGTTCGCCGAGAGTTCGGGGGCATGGAGCGCCTGTTATCTGATGGCCTCGCCAGGGTCGGAGGGGCTGTTCCACCGGGTCATCCTGCAGAGCGGGCCGTGCCTGGAGCCACAGTCGCTGAACGCCGCCAAGGACCAGGCGCCGGGTGGGCCGCCGTTCGCGGAGGCCCTTGGCTGCACGGAGCAGGGACAGGTGGCCTGCCTGAGAGCGCTGCCCGCCTGGCGGCTCGCGCGGGCGCCCTCGTTGCGATCCGGGATCAATGGACCGGGCTCGTGGGGTCCAGTGCATACGGACGCGACCGTGCCGATCAGTCCGCCAGACGCCTTCGCCAGCGGCCGGTTCACCCGGGTCCCGGTGATCGTGGGCACGAACACCGACGAGGGCCGGCTGTTTGCCGTCGAGGTCAAGGACATGGACCGCTATCAGAAGGAGACGGTCTGGCTGTACGGCTCCGACGGGGAGAGGGCGCTGGAGCGGTACCCGGTGGGTGCGGACGGTCCGGCGGTCGCCATCGCTCAAAGCTTCACCGACAGCCGGTTCTCGTGCCCGGCCGAGGCCTTGAGGCGGCTGCTGGCGCGGCATGTCCCGGTGCATGGGTATGAGTTCGCCGATGCCGAGGCGCCGTTCCTGCTGCCCGACTGGATCAGCGGCCTCGACATGGGGGCCTATCACGCCTCGGAACTGGCCTATGTGTTCGGGACGAGCTGGCTGTTCGCCGACACGGGCCGATGGACATCGGAGCAGCGGGCGTTGTCGGACAGGATGATGCGGCAGTGGGCCGGGTTCGGGCACGATCCGGCCTTCGAGCAGGACTGGCCACGCGTCAACGACGGCGGTGGACCGATCGTGGTCTTCCATCCCGAAGGCGATCGCGTCGACGCCAGCTTCCACGACCGGCATCACTGCGGCTTCTGGGGCGGGACGGCGCTGGGCGCGGTCGAGCCTAGCTGAAGATCACCTCGACGCCCGGCTTGACCGCGGCGGCCAGTTGTTCGGCGCTCCAGTTGGTCAGGCGGACGCAGCCGCTGGAGGCGGTCTTGGCGATCTGCGACGGCTCGGGCGTGCCGTGGATGCCATAGGTGTCGCGGGACAGTTCGATCCAGACCGAGCCGACCGGATTGTTGGGACCGGCGGGGACCACCAGCTTGCGGTCGCCCCGGTCATAGCTGACCCGCTCCGGGTCGTAGGTGTAGTCCGGCTCGTTGGCGACGCCGACGACAGTGAGCCGCCCGGACGGAGCGGGTCTGGCGCTGGAGCCGATGGTGGCGGGGTAGAAGGCCAGCAGGGTTCCGTCGGCGCCATAGGCCCGCAGAGCGCTGTCGCCCTTGTCGACCACGATACGGGTGACGGCGGGCAGGGCTTGGTCCGGGACGGCGGGGACGATGAGGATCGCGCCCACCTGTTCGAAATTGGCGTCCGGGTTGAGGGCCGACAGCAGGGCCTCTGTGACGTGGAATTTCTCGGCGAGACCCTCGAAGGCGCTGGCGTAGTTCAGAGCGGGCAAGGCCGCCTGGTCCTCCAGCGACGTGGGCACGGGACGGAACGGCCCGGCGACGTCGGCGGCGGTGATGGCGTATCGCGTCATGACGGTTGCGGAAGCCTGCGTCAGTCTGGCGAAGACCTGGGCGTCCAGCTCGCCGTCGGAGGGCAGGCCGTTGGCCTGCTCGAAGGCGGCGATGGCCTGGCGCGTGTTCTCGCCGCCGAGGCCGTCAATGGCGCCGGGCGAGAAGCGGGCGCGGTCGAGGAGGATCTGGGCGCGGATGACCTCAGGGCGGGGCGGGGTGGACGTAGCGGGGCCGGACGGGTCGGCGCCGGGCGCGGTGGCTTGCGGCGACGGCGTCGCGGGGGCGGCGGGAACCGAAGACGACGCCTGCCAGACGGCCGTTTCGATGGTCTGGGCGGAAAGGGGACCGGTCGCGCCGGCAGCCGTAGGCGCGGTCGGCGCTGCTGTGGCCGGGCTCTCCGGCTCGGGCGCACCGCACGCGGCCAGGGACACGGAGGCGAGGAGGGCGACGGCGAAGGAACGACGGATCATGAATCAACTCTCGGGCGGACTGGAGTTGGCCAACCCGCAGGCCTGTTTACCGTTCCGCACAACCGGCGGGGGCGGGGGCTTGCGTGCAACCTCGAACCAAGGCCTACGTTCGGTTCGGACGTTAGGAATTTGGTAACCATATGCGACGCGCACTTCGGATCGGCCTGTTCATCGGCACCCTGATCGGTGTCTCCGCGTGCGCGACTGTCGAGGGGGGCCAGTCGGGCGCCTATGGCTCGATCGAGGCCGGCCGAACCCGTTGATCTCTCCGTTGAAGGAAATCGTGGCGAAACCGGTCCAATTCCGCTAAGCTGAAACAGCGGACGCCGACTGTCGCGCCGCGCCGGTTCTTCCCCCCCTAGATGTTACTTATCGCCATTGTCGTCGTTCTGCTCCTTGTGGTGCTCAACGGCCTATTCGCCATGACTGAGCTGGCGGTCGTCTCATCCCGCCGATCCAAGCTGCAAAGCCGCGCCGAACGCGGGGACCGGGGCGCCCGGGCCGCGCTGAAGCTGTCCGAAAACCCAACCCATTTCCTGTCGGCAGTCCAGGTCGGCATCACCCTGATCGGCATCCTGGCAGGCGCCTTCGGTCAGGCGGCGATTGCGGGCGAGCTGAACCTGATCCTGGAAACGACCTTTCCGGCGTTGGCGGCGTCTACCGAGATCTTCTCCACCCTGCTGGTGGTCATCTGCATCACCTACGTCTCGCTGATCGTCGGCGAGCTGGTGCCCAAGCGGCTGGCGCTGATCTTCCCGGAGACGATCGCGGCCAAGATGGCCGCGCCGATCTCGACCGTGGCCATCGTCTTGCACCCGTTCGTGGTGCTGCTGACCGCCTCGACCTCGGGCATTCTCAAGATCATGGGGGTCAAGGACCGAGACGGCTCCGACGTCACCCAGGAAGAGGTTGAGACCATGATCGCCGAGGGCACCTCGGCCGGTCTGATCGAGCCCGAAGAACAGACGATGATCGAGGAGATCCTGACGCTGGGCGATCGCCCGATCCGCGTGGCCATGACGCCGCGTCATGACGTGTTCTGGGTCGCCCTTGACGACACCGAAAAGGAGCTGCGCGAGGAGGTTCGCAAATGCCCCTATTCCCGCATCGTCGTGGCGCGCGAGAACGACGTCGATAATCCGTTGGGCGTTGTCCACAAGAAGGACCTGCTGGACAGCCTTCTGACCAACGGCGAGTTCAACATCGAGAAGCACGTCCAGACCCCGGCCTTCATCCCGCAATCGACCTCGGTGCTGAAGGCGCTGGAGATCATGAAGTCGTCCAAGGTCCACATGGCCTTCATCGTCGACGAGTACGGCGCCTTCGAGGGCGTGGTGACGGCGACGGACCTGCTGGAAATGATCGCAGGCGACTTCGATGAAGGTCACGATGACCAGGAGGCCTGGATTCACCAGCGCGAGGACGGCACCTGGCTGGTGGACGGCCAGACCGACCTGGAGGAGTTGGCCGACGTGCTGGGCGAGGATTTCGGCGACCAGGACGGATTCCACACCGTGGCCGGCCTTGTGCTGCATCATCTCTCGCGCGTGCCGGACGAGGGCGAGACGCTTCAACTCGGCCGGTTCGAGGTCGAGGTCATCGAGATGGACGACCGCCGCATCGACAAGCTGATGTTCAAACAGGTCGTGAAGCGGCAAGACGAGGCCGACGCGGTCGCCGCCCACCTGGATCACTAGAATCCTCCCCATTGGGGGAGGGGGACCACGAAGTGGTGGAGGAGGCTGGCTCCAGACACCGAATTTGCGGCTGGCCCCTCCGTCACGGCGCAAGCGCGCCGCCTCACCGCCCCCAATGGGGGAGGATTAGCCTTGAAATGCCCCGCCGCGTCAGGCATAGCCCCCGGTCTGGCGAGCAGACGCGCCGTTGGGTTCTCCCACGGCGCGCTTCTGTATTGTCTAGGAGCTTAGCTCAGCTGGTAGAGCACCGGTCTCCAAAACCGGGGGTCGTGGGTTCGAATCCCCCAGCTCCTGCCACTTCCCCCTGTTCCCGCAGACTGGGCATCCCCATCTGCGGGGACAGGATCAAGCGTTTACGAAGAGACCCCGAGAGCCCATGGCCAAGTCCAAGTTTCCCGGCGGACGCCGCACCGGCAACCCTGCCGCCGGCGCCAAGCCGCAGATGGCCGGCGCTTCGGCCTCCGCCTCGACGGTCACCGTCGATGCGCCCGTGGCCAAGCCGCGCACCTCGCCGGCCCAGTTCGCCAGCCAGGTCCGCGCCGAAGCCCGCAAGATCGTGTGGCCCAGCCGCAAGGAGACCTGGATCACCTCGGTGATGGTCTTCATCATGGTGCTGCTGGCGGCGGCCTTCTTCTGGATCGTGGATACGGGCCTGGGCTTCGCCTCGCGCTACATCCTCGCCCTCGGCCAATAAAGAAAAAGAAGGAGACGCGCCCATGACGGATGCAGCGCCCGAAACCAAGCCGGCCTCGAACCCGCGCCACAAGTGGTACATCGTCCACGCCTATTCGAACTTCGAGAAGAAGGTCGCCCAGCACATCCGCGACCAGGCCAAGCAGCGCGGCCTCGTGGAGTGTTTCTCCGAAATTCTGGTGCCGACCGAGGACGTCGTCGAGATCCGCCGGGGCCGCAAGGTCAACTCCGAGCGCAAATTCTTCCCCGGCTATGTGCTGGTGAAGATGGAACTGACCGACGACGCCTATCACCTGGTCAAGGACACGCCGAAGGTCACGGGCTTCCTGGGCGCCGCGGGCGGCACCAAGCCCCTGCCGGTCTCTGAACGTGAGGTCCAGGCCATCATCGGTCAGGTGGAGGAGGGCGTCGAACGACCCAAGCCCACGATCCGTTTCGACATCGGCGAGACCGTCAAGGTCATCGACGGCCCGTTCGCCAGCTTCGACGGTCAGGTGGAGAGCGTCGACGAGGACGCCGCCCGCCTGCGCGTCGCCGTGTCGATCTTCGGCCGGCCGACGCCGGTGGATCTGGAATACAGCCAGGTCGAGAAGAACGCGGCGTAAGCGCACGAATTCTCCCTCCCCTCGGGGGAGGGCAGGTCGCCTTGGCGACCGGGTGGGGGCGGTTCGGCGACGGGCCGCCTTTTCGCTGTGCGGTCTCTGGATCGCTCGGTCGCCCCCACCCGGCTTCGCTTCGCTCAGCCACCCTCCCCCGCAAGGGGAGGGAGACGGGTGCATTGCCTCCTTCACCCGCCTCTGCTACACGCGCGCCTCCTTCGCCCAAGGGCAAAGGATAAATCCGTGGGAGGCAGCCATGCCCGACCACGGCTCACCGGCCCCGATTAGCTTCGGGGTCATTCACAGGAGAGACCAATGGCCAAGAAGATTCTGGGCTATATCAAGCTGCAGGTGCCGGCCGGTTCGGCCACGCCTTCCCCCCCGATCGGGCCCGCTCTGGGTCAACGCGGCGTGAACATCATGGGCTTCGTCAAGGAGTTCAACGCGCGCACCGAGAAGGAAGTCAAAGGCACGCCCCTGCCGACCGTGATCACGGTCTATCAGGACAAGAGCTTCACCTTCGTCACCAAGACCCCGCCGGCCACCCACTACATCAAGCAGGCCGTGGGCATCACCTCGGGCTCCAAGCTGACGGGCCGCGAGACGGTCGGTTCGATCACCCGCACCCAGCTGCGCGAGATCGCCGAGAAGAAGATGAAGGACCTCAACGCCAACGATCTGGATGCCGCCGCGCGCATCATCGAAGGTTCCGCCAAGGCCATCGGCCTCAACATCGTGGAGCGCTGAACATGAGCAACCAAGCCAAGCGCATCAAGGCGTGGACCGTCGACCGTGAAGCCCTGATGCCGTTCTCGGACGCCATCAAGACCGTCAAGGAACACGCCACCGCCAAGTTCGACGAGTCGATCGAGATCGCCGTTAACCTGGGCGTTGATCCCCGTCACGCCGACCAGCAGGTCCGTGGCGTTGTGAACCTGCCGTCCGGCACGGGCCGCGACGTTCGCGTGGCCGTGTTCGCCAAGGACGCCAAGGCCGATGAGGCCCGCGCCGCTGGAGCCGAACACGTCGGCGCCGAGGATCTGTACGAGAAGATCAACGGCGGCTTCATGGACTTCGACCGCGTCATCGCGTCCCCGGACATGATGGCCTTGGTCGGTCGTCTGGGTAAGGTGCTGGGCCCGCGCGGCCTGATGCCGAACCCCAAGGTCGGCACCGTGACCCCGAACGTCGCCCAGGCCGTCAAGGACGCCAAGGGCGGCGCGGTCGAGTTCCGCGTCGAGAAGGCCGGTATCGCCCATGGCGGCATCGGCAAGGCCTCCTTCACCCAGGAAGCCCTCGAAGCCAACGTGAAGGCCTATGTGGACGCGCTGCAACGCGCCAAGCCGGCCGGCGCCAAGGGCACCTACGTCAAGCGCATCACCCTGTCCTCGACCATGGGTCCGGGCGTGAAGATCGATCCGGCCTCGCTGACGGCCTGATCAGGGACTATCGGGGCACGGGCGGCGATCTTCGGATCGTCGCCCGTTGCCTTTTCGAGCGGGGTTCGCTAAGAGCGCCGCTTCCCGGGATGGGTTCTGCCTTTCCCGGTCCTGTCCGAGAACTTCGGGGTCTGGGGGTCACCCAGGCCATAAATGTCAGAGAGCCCTCTGACGCCGTGGGGAGATAGCGACGCAGACGACGCACGGTCGGCCCGGTTTCCGGGACGGAACCCCGTCAGAGCATCCTTTCGGACATCGCTACCGGTCAGAACGCAATGCGGCGACGCATTGGGCTTTGGCCTCTCGCCGTCGGGAATAAGCCCGGCGTCGAACCTCAAGACTGGAGACCGCAATGGACCGCGCACAAAAGGCCGAGTCGATCGAAACGCTGAAAGGCGTTTTCAGCGACGCCGGCGCCGTGGTCGTGACCCACAACCTGGGTCTGACCGTTGCGGAAATGGAAGACCTGCGGGGCCGTCTGCGCACCGCGGGCGGAGCGTTCAAGGTGGTCAAGAACCGCCTGGCGCTGAAGGCTCTCGAAGCCGCTGAAGGTTCCGACCATCACGCCCTGTTCAAGGGTCCGGTGGCCATCGCCTACGCACCCGACGCCGTGACCGCCGCCAAGGTCACTGCCGAATACGCCAAGGGCAACGACAAGTTCGTCGTCCTGGGCGGCTTCATGGGGGACAAGATTCTGGACGCGAAGGGCGTGGAGATTCTCTCCAAACTGCCATCGCTGGATCAGATCCGCGCTTCGTTCCTGGGCCTGCTCAACACGCCTGCGACCCGTATCGCCGGCGTCGTTCAAGCCCCCGCCGCCCAACTGGCCCGCGTGTTCAACGCGTACGCCACCAAGGACGCCGCGTAAGCGAACCCTCTTCCATCTCTGCAAACCTCTACTGAACCCCATCCTCCGAAGGAAAATTGACCATGACCGACCTGTCCAAGATCGTCGACGACCTGTCCAAGCTGACCGTCCTCGAAGCCGCTGAACTGTCCAAGCTGCTTGAAGAAAAGTGGGGCGTCTCCGCTGCTGCTCCGGTCGCCGTCGCCGCTGCCGGCGGCGCTGCCGCTGCTCCGGCTGAAGCCGCCGAAGAGCAGACCGAGTTCACCGTCATGCTGCTGGACGGCGGCGACAAGAAGATCAACGTGATCAAGGAAGTCCGTGGCGTGCGTTCGGACCTGGGTCTGAAGGAAGCCAAGGACCTGGTCGAAGGCGCTCCGCTGCCCGTCGTCGAGAACGTCTCCAAGCAAGTCGCCGACGAAGTCGCCAAGAAGCTGACGGAAGCCGGCGCCAAGGTGCAGATCAAGTAAGAAGACTGTCGCGACTTTCGGGTCGAGAGGATCTTTGGAAGGCCCGGCGGGAAACCGCCGGGCCTTTTCTGCGTTCCGGCACTACCAGCATCAGACCTGGTCCATTCTCATTGACCGCCGGAGCCGACCGCCATGAACATCCTGATGGTGCTGACCTCGCACGACCAGCTCGGCGACACCGGCAAGAAGACCGGCTTCTGGCTCGAGGAGTTCGCGGCGCCCTACTATGCGCTGAAGGACGCCGGTGCCGAGATCGTGCTGGCCTCGCCCAAGGGCGGCCAGCCGCCACTGGATCCCAAGAGCGACGAACCCGACGCCCAGAGCGAGGACACTCACCGGTTCAAGGCTGATCCGGCCGCGCAGGCGGCCTTGGCGACCACGGTTGAACTGGCGTCGGTGAAGGCCGAGGATTTCGATGCCGTCTTCTATCCGGGCGGGCACGGGCCGATGTGGGATCTGGCGAATGACAGGGACTCCATCGCCCTGATCGAGTCCTTCGCCAAGGCTGATAAGCCGACTGGATTCGTCTGCCACGCGCCGGGCGTTCTGAAGTCCGCCAACGGGCCGGACGGCAAGCCGCTGGTCGATGGGCGCCGGGTGACCGGCTTTACCAACACCGAGGAAGAGGCTGTGGGCCTGACCGGGATTGTCCCGTTCCTCATCGAAAACGTCCTGATCGCCAACGGCGGCGACTACTCCAAAGGGCCGGACTGGGGCTCCTATGTGGTGGTCGACGGCAAGCTGGTGACCGGACAGAATCCCGGCTCGTCGCGGGAAGCCGCCGAGGCCATGCTGGGCCTGCTGAAGGTATCGTAGACCCGATCCCTCCCCATCGGCTCCTGCGGATGGGGAGGGAAAGTCAGGTCACCGCCCCCGCGCGGTCATGATGTCGCCGATGCGGTCGCGCGTGCCTTCGATCCGCTCCAGACGCGGGTAGCGGAGGCCGCCCGTGTAGACGAGGTCGATCGTGCGGATGCGCTGGCCGTTTTTCAGGATCAGGCGGATGGGGGCCTCGCTGGTCTTGGCGGCGGTGACAGCCTCGCGCAGGACCTCGGGCGTGGCGACGCGGTCGCCGACGGCGATCAGGTCCCAACCGGCGCCGATGCCGGCCTCGAACGCCGGGCCCCCCCACTGGATGGCGGAGAGACGCTGGGTCGGGCCCGCCAGGCTGAAGCCGAGCGAATAGCGGAAGTCCGAGCCCCAGTTGGAGGACATGGCCTTCTCGTCGGCGTTGGGCTCCTCGACATAGATCAGGCGATAGCCGCCCCGCTCCAGACCCTCCAGCGGCGCGACGGCATCGGGACCGGCGGCGTCGAGGCGGGTGCGCAGGAAGGTGGCCCAGTCATGGGGCTGGACCGCGTTCAGGGCCGCTACGACGTCGGCGAAGGTGTAGCCGCGCGGGGTCCACGACCCATCCGTGCCCTCCGGCGAGAAGAAGGTGCGGGCGAAGTCGTCGAGCGACTTGCGGTCGCGGCTCAGCTCGCGGATCAGGGTGTCGGCGTCCAGCCAGATCAGGGCGGCTTCGTCATAGTAGTCGCCGGTGCCGCGCATCCATGACGGCCACTGGCCGGGGATGCGATAGCCCAGAAGGTTGTGGTTGTTGGTGTCCTGCAGGTTTCGCCATTCGCGGCCGGGCTGGTTCTCGTAGAAGGCGGCGCGATCGGCCAGGCCGATCAGGGCCTGGGCCCTGGTGTGGAGACCGGCACGGGCCGACAGGACGTCGCCCCAGTATTCGGTCTGTCCCTCATAGACCCACAGCAGGCTGTTCTCGGTCGGGACGTTGTAGTTTGCGGTCAGCTCGTCGGCCGGCCGCATGAACTTGCCGTTCCAGGAGTGGGTGTATTCGTGCGGCAGCAGGGCGCGGTTGCCCGCCGAGGCGCCCCAGCTGGTGAAGAAGTTCGGACCGGCGGTGTTCTCGGAGCTGCGATGGTGCTCCAGGCCGATACCGCCCAGCTGGTCGGTCAGGGCCAGCAGGAACTCGTATTTGTCGAAATGGCGCGCGCCGAACAGGCGGTCGGCCTGGGTCACCATGTCGGTATAGATCTGGATCTGTTCGTCGGTGGGGGCCAGGTTGGCGGCGGTGTCGGCGACGATGTTCAGGTGGACGTCCTCGCCGTCAGCGTCGATGTCGATGCGGCGATAGTGCTGACCCGCGAACATCGGGCTGTCGACCAGGGTGTAGAGATCGACGGGGGCGAAGGTGGCGACGCCGTTCTCGAACGAGGTGGTCTCCAGCGCCACGCCGTAGTTCCAGCCCTCGGGCAGCTTGATGCTGGGGGCGAAGGTGATCCCGGTCGAGCGATAGCCGGCCGGGTAGAGCAGGGCCTTTTCCCACTCCATGTTGACGATCGACGGGGTCATGACCACGCGCCAGTTGGCGTTGTCAGCCTGGGTCAGCCACTGGAACTCGGTGACGATCTCGGTCGCGCCCTCGGGCACGTCGATGTGGAAGGCGTAGGGATCGACGGCGTCGCGGCGCCATTCGACGCGCTGGCCATTGGCGGTGATGGTCAGGCCGGCGAACAGCTGGATCGGACCGGAGTCGGCATGGTTGCCCGGCAGGTATTTCGGATAGAGCAGGGTCAGGCTGCGGCTGGCGACGGGGATGGTCTGGCGCACGGAGATGACGCGGTGGTCCAGGTCGGTGGCGTCGACCTCGTAGCGGATGACGCCGGGATAGGTTTCCTGCGTCGGGGCCGGGATTAGGGGGCTGTCGGGGAAGCCGCCGATGTCGGGGGTGGTCGGTCCCGCCGTCTGGGCCGCTCCGGGCGAGGCGCTCGCGATGAGAAGGGCGGCGAGGCAGGCGGAGACGGCGAGACGCGACATGGGCTGATCCGGGACTGACGGCGGGGAAGCCGCAGATCACGCCGGGGGCGATCTCAGGTCAAGGGTTGCCCGACTTTATACCTCTCTGTGAAGCAGGGAGCCGTCGCCGTAGGAATAGAAGCGATAGCCGTCGGCCACGGCGTGGGCGTAGGCGGCCTTCATGGTCTCGAGGCCCGCGAAGGCGCTCACCAGCATGAACAGGGTCGACTTCGGCAGGTGGAAATTGGTCATCAGGACGTCGGCGGCGCGGAAGCGGTAGCCCGGCGTGATGAAGATGGCCGTGTCGCCGTGGAAGGGCCGGATCACGCCCTCCGGCGTCGTCGCGGATTCGAGCAGACGCAGCGAGGTGGTGCCGACGCAGACGATGCGACCGCCGGCGGCATGGACGGCGTTGAGGGCGTCGGCGGTCCCGGGGGACACCTCACCCCACTCCGAGTGCATCCTGTGGTCGGCCGTGTCGTCCGCCTTGACCGGCAGGAAGGTGCCAGCCCCGACGTGCAGGGTGACGGCGTGGGTCGTGACGCCCTTCGCGCGAATGGCGTCGAGCAGGGCGGGGGTGAAATGCAGGCCCGCCGTGGGGGCGGCGACGGAGCCGTCGTGCGCGGCAAAGACCGTCTGGTAGTCCGAACGGTCGCGGTCGTCCTCGGGCCGTTTGGCGGCGATATAGGGCGGCAGCGGCATGACGCCGACCTCGCGGATGGCCTCGTCCAGTGCGGGGCCGGCAAGGTCGAATTTGAGGGCGACGAGGCCGTCTTCCTGCTTGCCGGTGACAGTGGCGTCGAGACGACCGAGGGCGCAGGCGGCGTCGCCGTGAGCCCCGAACCGCACCCGGTCGCCGGGCTTGATCCGCTTGCCCGGCTTCATGAAGGCGGACCAGGCGTCGGGGGCGTCGCGGTGGTGCAGGGTGGCCTCGACCTCGACGGTCAGGGTCTCGCCTTCCGGGCCCCCGATCACAGGGTTGGGGCGCTGGCGCACGCCGGAGAGGCGGGCGGAAATGACGCGGGTGTCGTTGAAGACCAGGGCGTCGCCGGGACGCAGGAAGTCGGGCAGGTCGGAGACGAGGTGGTCGGCCAGCACGCCGTCCTTCACCACCAGCAGGCGCGCGGAATCGCGTGGCTCGGCGGGGCGCAGGGCGATGCGGTCCTCGGGCAGGTCGAAGTCGAAGTCGGCGGTTTTCATGGTCGGCGCGAATGGCCACGGAGGCGAGGCGGGGTCAAGTGCGGGGGCGACCTTGTGTCCGGGCGACCCGAGCCGTTGGCCCGGTCATAGTGAGAGGATGAAAATCCGGATTCTGCTCGCCGCCTCCGTCCTGGCCCTGACCGTCGCCGCCTGCGACACGTCCGCCCTGCAGGACCTTCAGGACACGGCCGCCAAGGCCGAGGCGACACTTGAGACCGTCAACACCCGCACCGCCCAGGTGCAACAGGCCATCGACAATCCCGGCGGCGCCCTGCTGGCGGCCGTCGGGGCGACCTTCTCGAAGACGGCGACCGATCAGCCGGGCGTCTATGTGCTGACGGACCTGCAGACCGGGTGTCAGTTCCTGGGCACCTATGGGCCCGACGGGACCACGGTCAGCTCCATCGCGCCGCGTGTGGAAGCCGCGCCGGGCGGCGGCACGCAGCAGCGCTGCGTCGCCATTCCGGGCGTCGCACGGCCGGATGCCGCCGAGGCTGAAGCCGAGGGCTGACAGACGGGCGCTTGCTGCCAGAGCCTGATCGTTTGAGACGGACGCGCTTCGCGCTTCTGTCGAAAGCGTGAATCAGGCTCTCGCTCATATCTGGAGCAGGGTCCACGGCATCAGCGGAATCGCGAAGCGATTCCTCCTCAGCCGATCCTGCTCTAGGCTGGATCAGATTGGGGACCTCGCCTTGGCCGTCACACTGGACTGGAAGACCGGCTTCGAGATCGAGCTGATGGCCCCGCCGGGCCTGTCGCGGCGCGATCTGGCGGAGGCAACGGCGACGCGGGTCGGCGGGACGGTCGAGCGTTTCTTCCACCCCCAGTCCGAGCCCAGTGCGGTCGAGGGACGGCCGGTGTTCGAGAACCTGACGCCGGGGTTCCGGGTGCGGGACGGGCAGGGCGTCTGGGTCGCGTCCTTCGTCGACGACCTGACCCTGCAACGCGATCTGGACCGGGAACGGGCGCCGTTGGCCGGGTGGCGGCGGATCGTGGCGGACGATGGGCGGCTGTTGCGGCTGGTCGAGCGGCACTGCGATCCGGAAGAGCAAGGCGAGGGGACACTGGAACCGCTGGCCGCCCTGTTCGGCACAGCGGCCCAGCGCCATGAGGCCGGGATGGTGCGGGTGGTCGATGAGCGCGGCCGGTCGGTCGCCATCGACGCCCCCCTGCCCGGCGAGCGGCAGCGTCCCTGCGAGATCGTGACCGCGGCGATCGAGAGGGATCATGAGGCGGTGCTGGAGGGGTGTCTGGCCGATGCGCGCCGGTTGGGGTTCACCGTTCCGTCCGAGGCCGCGACCCATGTCCATTTCGACGGCGGGCCGCTGTGTTCGGCGTCGGCGATGGCCGGGCTGGTCGAGGTCTGGACCCGTCACGGCGAGGCGCTGAAGCGGCTGGTCGGAGTCAATCCACGCTGCGTGCGACTGGGCGACTGGCCGGCGGCGCTGGCCCGGTCGACCGGGAGCGAGGCGTTCCGGGCCATGGACTGGACGCAGGCGAAGGCGGCGTTGGGCGGGGTGGGGTTGAGCAAATACTGCGACCTGAACCTGACCAACCTTCTGACCGGGCGGCCGGAGAAACACACGGTCGAGGTGCGGGTGCTGCCCGCGCAGCTCGAGACGGCATCGCTGATGGCGGCCGCGGCACTGTTCGAGGGCGTGCTGGGCTGGTGTCGGGACCGCGAGCCCGGCGAGGCGACGCCGGGAACCCTGGTCGATTTGCTGATCCGGTCGCCGGTCGACGAACACGCCAGAGCGCATTGGCTGGACAGGCTTCGTCAGGAAGCGACACCTATCGGCGTGATGCGAAACCCGTGTAGTCAGGGCTGATCTTTTCGGGGACCGACCATGACCAATACGCATCGCGCCCGCCGCCTGTCCGCCGCCCTCCTGATGTCCAGCGCCGTCGCCCTGGTAGTGTTCGGACAGCCGGCGCAGGCCATGCCCCAGCAGCGCGAGTACGACGCCTTCTTCTCGTCGCGCTACAACTACTGCGACGCCAGGCTGGTGGGCGCCCTCTACGGCCAGGACGCTGTCGGCGGCAAGGTCATCATCGGCCAGAAGATTCTCAACGGCATCGGCACGAACGTGCCGGTCGTGCTGCGCGAAAGCCGCAACGACGGCAATGTCTGCGAATGGGAAGACACGGGCCTGTCCTATTCGGACGCCCAGGTGCTGGCGCGCACCTGGGGGTTTTCGGACCCCTATGAGGCCAAGCTGAAGGCCGCCGACCTGTTCACCAACGGCCGCGAACAACAGGTCCGCAACGGTCTGGGCTACTGACCCGACGTTGACGATGGGGGCGTGAGCGGCCAAACCCCCGCCCATGCTGCAGAACCTTGAATCCCTTGCCCGCGAAGCCCGGTCCTGGCCGTTCGAACAGGCCCGCGCCCTGCTCGACCATGTGCTGAAGAAGCGCCTGTCCGACAGCGAGCGGGATGCGGCGAAACGGCTGATCGACGCCGGCAAGGCGGACGAGGCCGTGGCGACGTTCGAGGCGCTGGTGAAGCCCGTGGTGCTGGAGACGGGCTATGGTCCGTCCGGCTTGCCTCACATGGGCACGTTCGGCGAGGTGGCGCGCACGACGATGGTGCGGAACGCGTTCAGGGCGCTGACCGGGGATCATTGGACGACGCGGCTGATCGCGTTCAGCGATGACATGGACGGGCTGCGGAAGGTTCCGGAAGGCGTGCCCAATCCGGAGATGCTGCGCGAGGACCTCAATCTGTCGCTGACGCGGGTGCGCGATCCGTTCGGGACACACGACAGTTTCGGCGCTCACAACAACGCACGTCTGCGGGCCTTCCTCGACGGGTTCGGCTTCGACTACGAGTTCATGTCCTCGACCGAGACCTACAAGAGCGGTCGGTTCGACGAGACTTTGCTGCGGCTGCTGGAGCGGTTCGACGCGGTGCAGGCGATCATGCTGCCGACCCTGGGCCCGGAGCGGCGCGAGACCTATTCGCCCTTCCTGCCGGTCAGCCCGATCACCGGCCATGTGCTGCAGGTGCCGACGCTGGAGCGGAACGTCGAAAAGGGGACTATCGTCTTCGACGACCCGGCGGGCGGGCGCACCGAGCTGCCGGTCACGGGCGGTCATGTGAAGCTGCAGTGGAAGCCGGACTGGGCCATGCGCTGGACCGCGCTGGACGTCGACTACGAGATGTCGGGCAAGGACCTGATCGAAAGCGTGCGCGAGTCGTCCAAGGTCTGTCGCGCCCTGGGCGGGGTTCCGCCGGAGGGGTTCAACTATGAGCTCTTCCTCGACGTCGAAGGCAAGAAGATCTCCAAGTCCAAGGGTAACGGCCTGACCATGGACCAGTGGCTGCGCTACGGCACGCCCGAGAGCCTGTCGTGGTACATGTTCCAGTCGCCGAAATCAGCCAAGTCGTTGCATTTCAACGTGATCCCCCGCGCGATCGACGACTATCTGGGCGCCATCGACCTCTACGGGACGCAGGAGCCGGCCAAGCAGATCGACAACGCCGTGTGGGCGATCCATGCGGGCGCGCCGCCGAAGGTCGCCTCGCCGGTGTCGTTCGCCCTGCTGCTGAACCTCGTCGGCGTGGCCAATGCGTCGTCCAAGGCGCAGCTGTGGGCCTATTTCGCGAAATATCTGCCGGACGCGACGCCGGAAAACGAGCCCGTGCTGGACGGGCTGATGGACCGGGCGCTCAACTACTATGAGGACTTCGTGAAGCCCACGAAGTCGTACCGGCGGCCCGACGACAAGGAAAAGGCGGCGCTGCTGGACCTGGCCGGGCGGCTGAAGGGTCTGCCCGCCGATACGACCGACGGCGAGCTGATCCAGGGCGAGGTCTATGCCGTGGGCAAGGCGCACGCGTTCGAACCCCTGCGGGGCTGGTTTGGTGCGCTGTACGAGGTGCTACTTGGCGCATCGCAGGGGCCGCGCTTCGGCTCGTTCGCGGCGATCTACGGCCTGCCGCAGACGATCCGGCTGATCGAGGCCGGGGGCAATGGGGAACTGGCAGGATAGGTCCTCCCCTTGGGAGGGATTGGATGAACCGAAAATAACGGTGAAGCTCCGGGAGCCTTCATGTGGGGTCAGGCATTCTGCTTCCATCGACCAACCTCGATGAATGGAGAGAGCCATGTCGAAGATCCTCAATACCGGCCTGATGACCGCCGCCGCCCTGGCCGCGCTCGTTTCCGCCGCCCCCATGGCCGCCCAGGCCCAGCAGTCCAACGGCGTGACCAGCTGTGACGCCCCCGGCGGTCGCCAACAGGTCGGCGCCGTGATCGGCGGCGTCCTCGGCGCCCTGGCCGGCAGCCGTATTTCCAGCAACGAGCGGACCCTCGGGGCCGTGGCCGGCGCTGGCGCCGGCGCCGCGGCCGGTTCCTACATCGGCTGCAACCAGCAACGCGCCCGCGCCAACAGCCAGGGCAGCTCCAGCGGCGCCCAGTACCGCGCCTCGTCCAACCTGCGCATCCGCTCGGGTCCGGGCATCAGCTATCGCCAAGCCGGCTCTCTGTCGGCGGGCCAGCCCTTCACGGCCGTCGGGTCGCAGGGTGAGTGGGTGCAGATCGCCGGTGGCGGCTGGGTGAACGCGAACTACGTCCAGCCTTACTGAGGGCTGACGCGCCAACAGCGTGAATGAAGTGAGGGCCGTCCCGAAAGGGGCGGCCCTTTCTTTCGTCATCCTCCGGCAAGACGCGCAGCGCCGCAGGCGATCTGTTCAGGGCCAACCGTGCCCGCGACGGGGTCACGCTCGCCCACGTCCTGGTTCGCCGGTCGCCCGGCGGCGGAGGATGACGAAAGAGGCGTGATCTACTGACTGACCCAGAGGATCCGTGCGATCCAGTCGATCTCCGTGCGTGGGATGACGCGGGGTTCGTAGGCAGGGTTGATCGAGGCCAGGGTGACCGATCTGGCCGTCAGCGAGGTGACCTCCTTGGCCATGGTCTCGCCGGTCGTGGTGCGCACCACGACCCGGTCGCCCTTGCGGACATCGGTTCGATCCCGGTCGACCAGAACCCGGTCGCCCTGGCGATAAAGCGGGGCCATGGAGTCGCCGGAGATCTGCAGGCTGAACAGCGACGGGCGGGGCAGGGGCAGGTCGGTCTGGTCCCACCCTTCGCCGATCGGCAGGCCTGCGTCGTCGAAGAACCCGTCCGCCCCCGCCTGGGCCATGCCGAGCAGGGGAATGGTCGGCGCGCGCCGATCATCGCCCTCGGCGAGTTCGGCGAACTCCGCCAGCGACATCCCGACGACGTCCAGAACCTTGGTCAGGCTCTCGGTCGAAGGCCAGCGAGGGCGGCTCGGCTGGCCCGGCCCGAAGCGTTTGGAGGGGTTGAAGGAGGTCGCGTCCAGGCCCGCGCGCCGGGCGAGGGCGGAGACGGAGATGCCCGCGCGTTGCGCGAGCATGTCGAGCGTGGCCCAGAGTCGGGCATGGGAAAGGGGCATGGAGTCCGCCGTATGATTCGGCGGACAGGATAGCTAGGAATATCGACCTATTCCAGCCCTCTAATCCGTCCCCGCCGCGCGGCGCTCCTGCCAGGCCCAGAAGGTACCCAGCGCGATGGCGATGAGGATGCCGTAACCGGCCAGATTCACGATCGTGTAGAAGGACATGATCCCTGTGCGCATGTCGAACAGGATCACCAGGTGGCTCATGACGATGATGAGTTGCAGCGAGGCCGCCCAGATCGGCCAGTTGCGATGGAACTTCCATGCGAGCCCACCAAGAACGAGCAGCATGACGACATCCAAGGCGAACATCCCCGGCTGCCAGTTGGAGTACAAGCCCTGGTCGTCCTGGAGCAGCAGCCCGGCCATCCAGCCCAGCAGATAGGCCCCCATGGCCAGTCGCTCGGGCTCATCGCCCTTGGTGAATGCGAAGATGCCGACCAGCACCATCGGCAGCAGGCCGATCTGGGAATAAAGGGTGTCTAACATTGAGTCGCCCCCGCGTCGAAGGACGCGGGGGTGATCATGCTTCAAGTCTGGCTAGGCGAAAACCGGAGTCCTCGACATTAATCCGAATTCACGCGACGCGGACGGGCCGGATGGTGCGCAGCTGTTGCTCGACCAGCGGCGGAGGCGGCGGTACGCCTTGGCCCCAGTCGTCGCTGTCCGGCTTGTCCATCGGGCCGACGTTGTAGACGCCATAGCCCATGCGACGGTGATCCTTGGCGAGTTCGGCGTGGCAGGCCACGACGGCGTCGCGAGCAGCGGACAGGGCTGCGATGGCCTCGATGGCCTTGGCTTGCGACACGGCGCCGGCGACCGGCGAAGCCTTGAGCAGGGTCCGGGCGCCGATCATGGACTGAACGAGCGTGGTGGCCGAGGTAATCGCGGCGTCAACCGCGCATTCCGTAGCGTAGAGATCTCCAGCAATGCTGGCGACGACTTCAGTCCGATCCATGTTAGCCCCTTCCAAAAAGTTATAATGGTAAAGGTAGCGTTAACACGCTTGGGGCGAGATTGGTAGGAGTTCCTTAACCATCTGTGAGGGCGGTCGCGATCAGGCGCCTCAGGCCGAAGATCATGCCGGGACCTGTGCGCGTCGGATCTGCAGGGCTTCTCAATTATGAATCGTGTTCGTCCATCGAGAAGTGCGCTGTCAGGCTGGCGATCGGCTGGGCCGGGTCTTCCTGCCAGGCCTCGGCCAGAACATGGGCCACGCGGCGGCCGGCGCGGGAGATGCGGGCGCGGGCATGGACATCCCTGGGTTTTCCCGACCGGAGATAGGCGGTCGTCACCGTGATCGGCCGGGGCAGGCGCAGTCGCGGCCAGACCAGGGCGACCTGGGCCACTGCGGTCAGTTCCAGCAGGGCCGCGGTAGACCCCCCGTGCAGGGCGGGAAGCATCGGATTGCCGACCAGATGATCCGCGAACGGCATGGTCACGGTCAGGACGTCGCCTTCCTGCTCGCTGCGCAGGCCCAGGAACCGGGCGTAGGGGATGGTGTCGAGCAGCAAGGTCATGCGCGCTCCTCCCGCGGCTTAAGATTGGCGCCGGCGCCGCGTCCTCCGTCGGAGGAGATGACATAGGTGGCCTGGGCCGCCGCCACCGGGTCGGCGGGATCATCCTCGAACGCCCAGGCCCGGACGAAGCCGATGGTTCGGGTGGCGCGATAGCAGCGCGCCTCGGACAGCAGGTCGACGCGCGGCCGGGCGGGCCGCATGTAATCGATGCGCAGGTCCAGGGTCGCAATGGGCTCGTAGCGCCCCAGTTTGGTCCAGACGGCGAGGCCGCCGACGTGGTCGAGCATGGCGGTGACCAGGCCGCCGGCGAACACATCGGTCTGCGGATCCCCGACCAGATCGGGCCGCCAAGGGGTGCGCAGCCGCACCCGGTCTCCGTTCACGCCCTCGTAGACGAAGCCCAGGGCGTGGGTGTGGGCGGCGCCCGAGGCCAGCTGCGGCATCAGGGTGGTCAGGAACGTATCGCTCATGAGATCGTCCTTATCGGGCGGGCGCCTATTCGCAAGTCCCGACGCAGCCCCATATCCCGACCATGATCCGTCCCGAAGACCTGTTGAGGCCCACACCGGCCGGCCTGTATTGCCCGCCGGGAGATTTCTACATCGATCCGGTCCGTCCGGTGGACAGGGCGGTGGTGACCCATGGCCACTCCGACCACGCGCGGTCGGGGCACGGCGCGGTGCTGGCGACGGACCAGACCCTGGCCATCATGGCGGAACGCTATGGCGAGGATTTCACCGGGCGACGTCAGGCCGTGGCCTATGGCGAGACGGCCTCGCACAGCGGTGTCGAGGTGAAGCTGGTCCCGGCGGGCCATGTGCTGGGCTCGGCCCAGGCAGTGGTGACCTATCAGGGTCTGACCATGGTGGTGTCTGGCGACTACAAGCGCCGTCGCGATCCGACCTGCGCGCCGTTCGAGCCGGTCCCGTGCCATGTCTTCATCTCCGAGGCGACGTTCGGCCTGCCGGTCTTCACCCATCCGCCTGACGCCGAAGAGATCGGGCGGCTGGTCCAGTCCCTGGGCCAGTTCCCGGAGCGGGCGCATCTGGTCGGGGCCTATGCGCTCGGCAAGGCGCAGAGGGTGATCAAGCTGCTGCGTGAGGCGGGGTGGGAGCGACCCATCTATGTCCACGGCGCGCTGGAGCGGCTGAACCGGCTGTACGAACGCGAAGGCGTCGACCTGGGGCCGATCCTGCCGGCGACCGGGCTCAAGGCGGGGGCGCTGGGCGGGGAGGTGGCCATCGCCCCGCCGTCGGCCATCCAGGATCGCTGGTCGCGCCGGTTCGCCGATCCAGTGACGGCCTTCGCCTCGGGCTGGATGCTGGTCAAGGCGCGGGCGCGGCAGCGCGGCGTGGAGCTGCCGCTGGTGATCTCGGACCATGCCGACTGGCCGGAGCTGATCGCGACCTTCGAGGAGATCAGGCCAGAGGAAATCTGGATCACCCACGGGCGAGAGGAAGGACTGCTGCGCTGGGCCGAGATCAACGGGATGAAGGCGCGGGCGCTGCGGCTGGTGGGCTATGACGAGGAAGACGAGGAGCTTCTGGCGGAGCAGGTCTGAAGCGTTTCATTCGTAGGCTCAGCCGACAAGCACCGGCCGTGGATTGCCGCAGGTCGCGCCGTGGACCCGGACATCCGCCTCGCCGAACTTCAGGCCGAGGATGTCGAGGATCGGATTGATCGCGGCGTCCAGCACGGGGCCGAGCGGGGTCAGAAGGACACTGAGGGCCTGAACCAGCCCGCCCAGTCCGAGGCCAAGACCGGTGATTTGCACGTCCGCCTGCATGTGCCGCAGCAGGCTGACGACGACACCGTTGACGAGACCGCGCGCCTGAACCGACCGCAGCTTCTGAGAGGTGATGTCTGCGTCCGAGAACCGGACCTTGGTGAAGGTCTGATCGGCGGCCTCGATCTCGGCCTTGGCGGTGACGCTCACCATGCCCAGAACGGACAGGACGGTCGCCGGCGTGACGGTCAGCGGCTGTTTGAAATCGCGCAGCCTGCTCTCGTCGATGACGCCAATGCTGGCCTTGGCCAGACCGGGCCGGACCCCAACGGTCACCGACCTGTCGGGTGCGCAGCTGATCGCGTCGAGCCGCGCTTCGGACGCCGCCAGTTCGATCAAAATGGGCAGGTTGACCTGCGCCAGGCCGGACAACTTCTGGGCTGTCCGGGCCTTCACATACAGACGCGCCTGGGCGGTTCGAATGATCGGGCCATTCGTGTCGCTGACTGTCAGCCACGGTGATTTATTGGGTCGCTCACCGATGGCCAGCGACACGGCGAGCGAGGACAGGCCGGGCTGAACGCCGAGGTTCAGCGCGACCTGACGATCTCCCGCCCCGACCTCGATCATCGCCGTCGCCAGATCCAGCGCGGACACCGTCGCCTCGAGGCCGCTGGCCAATCCGTCTTTCGCATCCGCATCGATGCCGATCAGGTCCCCGAGACGCAGTTGCACGCCGGTGGCGGCCGTTGAGAGTTTCGACAGGGCGCTGTCACCCTCAGTCCCGGCAAGACGCTCCAGCACTTTCAAGGCCCGTCCGGCATCGACGGTGCGGGTGAGCAAACTGTCGTAGTCGCCGGCTGTAACGCCGAGTTCGGTCGCCAGAGCGTCGCTGAAGGTCAACAGGTTCACCTTCGCATCGGCGAGCGCGCGATAGTCCATCACGCTTAAAGACACTGAACTTCCGGTCAGCCCGCTCAGGACCTGATTGGCAATGCCGCCATCCAGGCTGGCCATCCGCGACCCGAGCGAGAACATGGCTCGGGGTTGCTGCTCCACTACGGCGATGGCGAAGCGGGTGAGCATCATGGATCGTTTGCCGGTTATGATCGCGCCGAAATAGACCGGCGTCGCCCGTCGCAAGGTCACACGGACCGCGTTCGCGCCGACCGTGCCAGGTGTGAAACGCGCACCCGGCGCCAGCGCCGCATCGGCGACATAGATGCCCAGTTCGATGCCGGTCTCCACCGCAACGCCCGGCTCATTCGCGGCAGCGTTGACCTCCGCAAGAGCCAGTGCGTTGTCGAGGTCGGCGGCGGCCACCATGGCCGCGACATCGGCAGCCCCTTGAAGTCTCCGCGCGTCGAGCATGAAGGACCCCCCGTCAATCGCCAAAGCTGCCGACAGGCATACGAGCGTAATCAAAAGCCCGCTCATCATCCCCACGGACCCGCCGTCGTCGCCTGGAGTTCTGCGAGTCACGGCCGTCCCGAGACGACTGTGGCGGTTCGTTCGATGACTGCCGGGGGGGAGGGAACAAGCTGGCTCAGAGCCCGGATTGGATGATCGATAGTGTCGAACTGAATGACCACCCGGGTCTCTGTCTCCGAAACATCGACACGCTGGACCATATGCGCGCCGTCAAGGCCAGCGGACGACTTGTTTGCGTCCAGGTAGGCTATCGCAAGGCTGCGTCGTTCGGCGACGTCCACCCCGCCGATGGAGGCTTTTGCCGCTTCAGTGGCCAGGGCCTGGACCGAGTGGGCCAGCGAGAACCAGCTGCCGTAGACGAGTATGCCGT
>NZ_JAFCVJ010000035.1:0-22426 GCF_049896985.1 Brevundimonas sp. SL161
CATCAGCACGCCGCCGGCGCGCTAAAAAAGGGGATCAGGACCAAGGTCTTGGCCGCTCTCGCGGTGGCTTCTCGACCAAGATCCATCTCCGCAGCAACGCTCTGGGCCTGCCTGTCGCGGTCACGCTGAGCGGCGGCCAGGTCTCTGATGTGAAAGGCTATGCGCCGGTCATGGACGAGCCCGGGCCTGCGCCTCGCGTCCTGCTCGCCGACAAGGGATACGACGCCGACTTCATCCTCGCCGACCTGGCGGCTCGAGGCGTCGCCGCCGTCATCCCGGCCAAGCGAAACCGCAAGATCCAGCCCGTCATCGACGGCCACATCTACAGCCTGCGAAACCTCGTCGAGCGATGCTTCTCAAAGCTCAAACAAAGCCGACGACTGGCCACCCGATACGACAAGACCGCCGATAGCTTCCTCAACTTCGTCCTCGTCGCATCAATCCGACTGTGGATCAGACACTTTGTCCACACCGCCTAGGCCTTCGCGGCGGGCGGCTTACGGACGGGCTTCACTGCCTTCTTCATTTGACGGCCACCCGAGCCCAGCCCCATCGATTTGGCCATTGCCGAGCGCGCCCGCGAATATTCCGGATGAACCATCGGAAAGTCTTTTGGGAGACCGAAGTGCTCGCGATACAATCGCGGCGTCCAGCCGTTGAGCGTCAAGTGTCGCTTCATGGACTTAAACACGCGACCATCGATAAGCGACCTAATGCCATTCGGGGTGATGAGCTTCCTGATCGCAGAGGGGGTCAACCGCTCCGGCGTCTCGGAGATTTCCTCAACCGGCTCGCCGACGCTTCCCAACGCGTTGTGAACGGACGAGATCAGGCCAGCCAGTTCATCCGGGCTGACCCTGTTATTCGAAACATAGTTGGCCACGATGCCCACGGTCATATCAAGCAGGACGGTCTTGTCGTCGGTCAAAGTCATCTCTCCACGGTGATGGCGCACCATACGGAGAAGATCATCAGAAGGAAGACTACTCGGGTGATTGGATTTGCTGAACGGGTACGGCCGGGATCGGAGCGGGCGGCTGTTTTGGCATCTTGCTCTCAGCGTAGGTGAGGATGAGGAAGCCGACGAGCACGGACGCGGGCACCTTCAACATCCAACGTCATCTGATCAGCAGACCCACCCTTCGGCCCTTACGCGCCGAAGCCGATAGCGCATGGGCGGTGGCCTTTGCCTGACTAGCGGCAGGTTAGGGGTCTTCTCGACTTGGTGAAGTTATCCTGACGGCGCCGACACGATTAACCTGACATCACCGGAACGATAGTGGTTGCGGTCCGCTTGTCCCGGTGCCGATCCCGGTCAGGACAAGGAGAAACGCCTATGAAAGCCGTCGTCTACAACGGCCCCTGCGACGTCAGCGTCGAGGAAGTCCCGGACTCCAGGATCGAGAAGGCCACCGACGTCGTCATCCGCCTAACGTCGACCAACATCTGCGGTTCGGATTTGCACATGTACGAGGGCCGCACCAATTTCGAACCCGGCAAAGTGTTCGGTCACGAGAACATGGGCGAAGTGATCGAGGTCGGCTCTGCCGTCGATCGGATCAAGAAGGGCGACCGTGTCTGCATGCCCTTCAACGTCGGCTGCGGCTTCTGCGCCAACTGCGAGCGTGGGCTGTCCGGCTTCTGCTTGACTTGCAATCCCGGTACTGCGGGCGCGGCTTATGGTTTTGCTGGCATGGGTCCGTTCCAGGGCGGCCAGGCCGAGATGCTGCGCGTGCCGTATGCCGACTACAACTGCCTAGTGTTGCCCGAGGATGCCAAGGAAAAGGAGGGCGACTATGTCATGCTATCCGACATCTTCCCCACCGGCTGGCACGCCACCGAACTGGCCGGTCTGCTGCCGGGCGAAACTATCGCCATCTACGGTGCCGGTCCCGTCGGCCTGATGGCTCTGCATTCAGCGATCATCAAGGGTGCGACCGAAGTGTTCGTGGTTGACAACCAGCCGGATCGCCTGAGGTTGGCCGAGGAGTTGGGCGGCATTCCGATCAACATGAAGGACGTCGATCCGGTCGAGGCCATCCTGGACGCTACCGAGGGTCTGGGCACCGACCGGGGCTGCGAATGCGTTGGCTATCAGTGCTGCGACCGCCACGGCAAGGAACGCAGCAACTACACGATGAACTGCCTCGTCGCCTCGACCAAGGCCACTGGCGGCATCGGCGTGGTTGGCGTCTTCATCCCCGAGGATCCCGGCGCCAAGGACGACTTGGCCAAGGAGGGCAAGATGGCCTTCGACTTCGGAACGTTTTGGTTCAAGGGCCAGAAGATCGGCACGGGGCAGGCCAATGTGAAAGCCTACAACCGTCGCCTCGCAAGTCTGATCCATGCCGGCAAAGCGACGCCGTCCAAGATCATCTCTCATACACTTACTCTTGATGAAGCCCCGGACGCCTACAAGCATTTCAACGCCCGCGACGACGGCTGGACCAAGGTGGTGCTGAAGCCCAACGGCTGAGTCAGGCAGGCCGTCGTCGAAATCAAGCGATCGAAGTCCAACCTGGCGGCGAACGTCTATCGCGGTCGGGACGTCTTCGCGGCATCGAGTAAGTTGTATGGCGCGATCGCCAAGGCAGCTTGGGATCGGTCGCGTGTTGCTTCGCCGCCGGCCGCTCGACTTTCGCGTTCAGGAGCTTTGCCAAGGTCTGCTTTTGGCGGTGGGCTTAACCTATCGCTACAACGCACTCGGCGAAGGGAGCCGTCAGGCTAACTTTCGTGGGCTCTACTGCGGGGGCGCTTGGTGCCTGTCAACGTACTGTGGATCAGCGTCGAAATCGGACTCCATTGAGAGGCAACCTAGTGGATCGATTCCATCACTTGGTGCCCGCGGTTATCCACCCCGCCGAAATGGGCGTCCGCCGCATCGAAAAGACGCTGCACGTCTTTTGGCTTCGAGACGTCTGCCTTGACCGAGACCGCGCGGCCCTCCTTTTCGAGAATCTCTGCCGTCACGGCCTTGCCTGCGTCCGCGTCGCTGTGGTGATTGACCACGACAGCGGCCCCCGCTTCGGCGAAGGCCAGGGCGATGGCCTTGCCGATCCCCGAGCTGGCACCGGTGACCACGGCCCGCTGACCGGCGAGAGGTTTTTGGCTCATGCGCAATCCCGATCGGCGGAGGTGACGGTTCCGGAGACGATGCCCCCTGCGTCGCGCGTCACCCTACATACGAACCTGCGATCGCCGACGGTCAAGCCGCGGATCTCGAGCCGATCGACGCCAGTCGGAAGAATGGGGCTTTCCATCATTGGTCCCGACGGACCGACGCGCAGGCCAAGCAGTTCGGTCAGGAGGTAGGGCGCCGCGCCTGCCGACCAGGCTTGCAACGGCTCGGCGAATGGACACCTTGCCGGAAACAGGCCGGGCTCGCGATCGAATCCGATGAAGAACTCGGGCAGACGTCCCATGGCGAAATGCTCCGACACATCGATCATTGTGTCGAAAACGGAGATCGCGTTTTCAGTCAGGCCGTGTCTCTTCATGCCCGCCGCAATCAGTGCGTTATCGAAGGGCCAGACGCTGCCCAGATGATAGTTCAGCGGGTTGTAGGCCGCAGCCTCCGCCGACAGGGTACGAATGCCCCAGCCCCCATTCATGTCAGGACGCATCATTCGCTCGGCCGTACGCCTGGCCTTGTCGTCGTCGGCGATGCCTGACCACAGCACCTGACCCGCGTTGGAGCCTACGACGGCCAGTTGACGCCCGCCGGCCTCGAGACCGAGAGCGAAACACCCCTCGGCCTCCATCCAGAAATCCCGGTTGAACCATTCGCGCAGAGCGGCGGCTGAGGTCTCCAGGTCGGCGGCGGCACCGTCTTCGCCTGCCCGCCGAAACGCATCGGCCATCAGGCGTTGCGCCTGCCAGACGTAACCCTGGACTTCGCTGAGCGCGACCGGCCCTTGCGAAGGACTGCCGTCAGCGCGCGGCACGCCGGTCATCGAATCCTTCCATCCCTGATGGATCACGCCGTCTTCGTTCTGACGATCATAGGTCAGATAGCCGTTCTCGTCGGCGGCGCTGCGAGCCGCCATCCAGGCGAGCGCCGCATCGATGCTGGTCCGGAGTTCGTCGAACAGGTCGTCTGATCCCGACCACTGCGCATGGCGTCCGACCAGGATCAGGAACAGGGGCGTCGCGTCGATCGACAGGTAGCTCGGTCGGTGCGGGACTTCTCCCAGATTGGCCATGGCTCCGACGCGGAGCTCGTGCGGCATTTTTCCAGGTTCTTCGCCGGTCTCAGCCACGATCTTTTTACCCTGGTGGCGAGCGAACAGGCGCAGCACACCTTCGGCCGGTCGGGGATCAAACGGCAGGCTCTGCAAAGCCGCGATGAGGCTGTCCCGCCCGAAAGGCGCGACGAACCAAGGCAGGCCGCCGGCGATGAACGGCTCCTCCAGCTCGGTCAGCAGCATCCTCAAATCCTTAAACGACCTGTCGAGCAGCCGTTCGAAGAGGACGTTGTTGCTGGTGACTGAAACGCCGTCATAGACGGCTGGAATCGGCGGCTTTGCTCGCGCAGGCGCGTCGACCTCTACGACGAAGAAGCGGATCTCGAGCGCTTCCGTCTGCTGCTGGCCGATCTCCAAATCGAAAGCGATTTGGCGGGCGCTGCCTCGCGCCGCGATTTGGGCGGCGCGATCGAGGACGACCGTGAGGCACCGCTCGACCTCGTCGGCCCCGAGATAGCGAAAGGTCAGTCCGTTGTCCTGCGTCTCGACGGCGCGCAACGGGCCTCTGGCCTTCGCCTCTGCGCCTCGAAGCTCAAAGATGTCCTCGAACAGGGCGTCGATTGTCAGCGCCAGTTCGAACCGGATCGGCTCCAAAGCGAAATTGCGGATCGTGATCCGATCGGCGAGGCATAGGCTTTCGCCCGCGACCCTTCGGTCTAGTCGAAGGGCGAAGCACTGAGGCTCCATCAACTTACCGTCCGTCTGGACGATCCGGTCGTTGGTCAGGTCGTGGGCCGCCTCGGAGCCCCGCGCCGCGCTCGACATCAGCACCAGAGGCTCCCGTCCGCCCAAGGTCAGCTCGTACCGGCTTAGGAAACGGGTATCGCGGTGAAACAGGCCGACGCCGGCATCGCTACCACTCGGTATTCCGCCGTTGGGACAGGTCGCAAGAAACAAGGCGCCATCCTTAATCAGAATGGGCTGGGTGACTTCCGTCATGAAGGGGGCGTCGCTCAAGTCTGGCTCCGGTTTCGCGCAAGCCAAGCTGGCGGAAACCAACAACGCACAAAACCACTCCTCGCTTCACTTCAAAGAAAATCCGGCCGGTGGAAACGTCGGCCCGCACGACGCGTTGAGGCGGACAATCAATCGCCCGCCGTGTGCGATTTGTATCAGCCACAGGATTTTCGATGACCGACCGCCTGACGATGCAGGACCCGCGCGAACAATACGCCAAGCCGCCGTTCCCAAAGCAGCCGCAACCGGTCCCTGGCCTGGCCGCAAAAATGGATCCCCAGCCCGATCACGGCGAGACCAGCTACAAGGGGTCAGGCAGGCTGGCCGGCCGCAAGGCGCTGGTCACAGGTGGAGATTCAGGCATCGGCCGTGCGGCCGCGATCGCCTATGCCCGAGAGGGTGCCGACGTCGCCATAGCCTATCTGCCGGGCGAAATGACCGATGCGCAGGATGTCATCGCGTTGATTGAGGCTGAAGGCCGCACGGCGGTCGCGCTTCCCGGCGACATCACCGACGAAAACTGGTGCAAGCAACTCGTCGCCGCTGCGGTCGCGGGCTTGGGCGGTCTCGACATTTTGGTCATCAACGCTGGCCACCAGCAGGCGCGTGACTCGATCGCCGAGGTGACTTCGAAGGATTTCGACGTCACGATGAAGACCAACCTCTACGCCATGCACTGGATCACCCAGGCCGCCGTGCCGCATTTGAAACCGGGGTCGGCGGTGATCACGACCGCCTCGGTGCAGGCCTATGATCCGTCGGCCAACCTTCTGGATTACGCGACCACCAAGGCCGGGATCGTCGCCTACACCAAGGCGCTTGCCAAACAGCTGATTGAAAAAGGTGTGCGTGCCAATGTCGTGGCTCCGGGTCCGTTCTGGACGGCGCTCCAGGCGAGCGGCGGCCAGCCGCCGGAGAAGGTCATGACGTTCGGCGAGCAGAGTGCCTTCGGTCGGCCCGGCCAGCCAGTCGAGATCGCCCCGGTCTACGTCTTGTTAGCCTCACAAGAAGCCAGTTTCACGACCGGAGAGATTTACGGCGTGACGGGGGGCGCTGGGATCGCTTGACGACCGCCAGAGATGACGGTCGCCTTGTCCGAGCGACATGCCGCAGGTGCGGAACCTCGCGGCGTTGGGCCGGTTCAAATCATATGAGCTTGAAAACCTATTCCGTGACCCTTGAATCCTCCGAGGGCGTCACCCGCGAAGTTAGAGTGCAGTCGCCCACGGACGTCCAAGCCGGAGACGCAGCCATCGCCTTGGCGGAGGATGACGAAGGGATCGTTTCGATCAATGAGATCGAAAACGGGGGTATCGTAGACGCCGGTCCGCCGAAATCTCAGGCCGCCGAGTTAGCTCCTGTGACACCCGGGGCTGCCGCCGCTCCTGAGGCGGGTCTAGCGGAGACCAATGAGTAAGGACAACACACTCGCGTTGGGGCACCGACAGCGCGTGTATGCGCGCGACGCAAAGCGTCGATGCCCCTCCGTGGGCACAGTCTGATGGACATCCGGCATCGGACCGAAAGCACATAACAGCGCATGACGTCCGTCGGTCAGGTGGTCATCACCGACCCGGAATCGACGCGCATGTTTGCGCCGTTTATGAAACTGGCCCGCTCTGAGCAGAGGAAGACAATCATCGCGGCGACCTCTTCGGGTTTACCGCGTCGCTTCAAAACCATTCCGGGACGCTCCTCCTCAAGGAAGGTGTCGACGGCCTCTTCGAAAGTCATATCCTTTTCGTCCGCGCGCTTCTGCATCATCTTGTCGGTCATGGGTGTGGCGATGAAGGCGGGGGAGACGGTGTTCACCAAAACGTTGTCGCAGCCGTAAGCCTTGGACAGACCCTTGGCGAAGTTGATGATGGCGGCTTTCGACGCACAGTAGGCTAGCTCGTCTACATAAGGCTGGACGCCGTCCTCGGACCCAATGAGCACGATACGACCCCATTTCTTCTCGCGCATCGCGGGAATGGCTTCGCGGGCGTTGCGCACGGCTCCCATCAGATTGATGTTTAGCGTGTCGAGCCAGCCTTCATCGTCCACCTGAAGAAAGTCGCCCGTCGCTCCGGTTACGCCAGCAGCGTTGACCAGAATGTCCGGGGCACCTAGCCGCTCGCGGACCTGCACGTGGAGCGCTTTCACGTCGTCGATCTTGATCACATCCGCCTCAACGGCGATGATCTCACCAAGCGCGCTCAGTTCTTTCAGCGTTTGCGCCAGGTCGCCATGCGGCTTGTCACTGATCGCCACCCGCACACCTTCTTCGAGAAGAAGTCGTGCGGTCTCTTTTCCGATCCCGCTGTCCGCACCGGTGACGAGGGCAATCTTGCCCTGGATGTTCAGCTTCATAGCAGGCCTCAATATTTCGGGGAGAGGCAAGAGAAACCGCCGGAGCGCCCGGAGTTCCTGGGAACCGCGAACGCTCGCCTGACTTGGTCATCCATGGCGAGCAAGACCCCATCCCTCATTTCCCCATCGGCACAGGGTGTCCTTGATGACTTGGCTGGTTGGAAGCCGGCCGCGGACGCGTCAGCCTCGGACGAAGTTTGGCTCGCCAGTTTTCGCAGTCAAACGGCAGCACTCGCGCGCTTCAGTGGCGTTGCGGAACGCCTGCATGAGGTTCGCCATGTCTTTGCGGACAGTCCAAATGGGCCTCTTCCCATCCGGATCTACCGCCCGTCGCCCGGTTATTTGCCGGTGCTCCTTCACATCCGCGGCGGCGGCGGAATTGCAGGTTCTCTCGACGCGCATGACGCAGCGCTAAGGGCCTTAGCGAAGACGACCGGGTGGGCGGTTGCAGCCCCCGACTACCGTTTGGCTCCTGAGGCCCCGTTCCCGGCGCAGTTGGACGACAGTGAGGTCGCTCTGCGTTGGCTTGTGAAGCATGGAAGAGAATGGGCTCTCGACGCCGATCGCTTGGTCGTTTCAGGCGACAGCATCGGCGGGACCCTGGCAACCGCGCTCGCGGTAAGGGCCCGGGACGCCCAGATCCCCTTGGCAGGCCAAATCCTGCTATTTCCGAATGTCGACCTCCGCCAGGACGCCCCTTATCACTCTCGCCAGACAGAGAATGGACGGATCATCGAGCAAGACGATCTGGAACGCCAAATCGACGTCTACCTCAACAGAAGTGCGGATCGGCTAAACCCTGAAGCCTCGCCTTTGCTGCAGCTAGCACCGTCGATTGGGGAACCTATTCTTTTGGTGACCTGTTTTGCCGATCCTTTGCGGGACGAGGGCCAGGCCTACGGGAGCCAACTCTTAGCTGCTGGCGCAAGGTTGCACGAGGAGTGTTTAGAGGGCGCACTCCACGCGGTCCTGCAGATGCGGGGACGGGTGAAGGAGGCCGACACCCTATTCGAAAGGATCAGCCATTGGCTGTTTGATGTCGGGGGTGTGGATCGGCGTGGAAAAGGGACCCCGTTAGCGGGGTGATCGGCGTCGAATAGGGACCCCTCATTCCTGATGTCTAACGGTGCCGGCTTGGCGGATGTCAGGCAACGGGTTCGGGATGTTGGTGTTGGAGACGGTGTTGAGGATCCGGCGCGAGTTTGCGTTCGGGAAGGCGATCAAGGCGATATCGCGGGACCTTCGACTGTCGCGCAAGGTGGTGCGTAAGGCGATCCGGGCCCTTTGGCTTCTTGCGTTCGAGCAGATTGTCGACCCAGCCCTCCCGACCGCGCTGGCGCGCCATCCGCAAGACGGCGGTGGCGCCGACGACCAGAAGCCGGCGAAGATATGCAAGGCGCTCAGAGTCTCGCGTAGCGGCTTTCATGCCTGGCTGTCGCGCGCGCCGAGCGCGCGGGCGCGGGGTGATGAGGCCCTTGGGGCGAGGGTGCGGGCCAGATTCATCAGCAGCTATCGCACTTACGGTGCCCGCCGGGTCTGGCACGATCTTCTGGCCGAGGGCCTGTCGTGCGGTTTGCTCCGCGTCGAACGGTTGATGCGCCAGCAGGCGCTGAAGGCGCGGCCGCGGCGGCGCGGGCTGCCCAGCGATAACGGCGAACGGTCGGTGATCGCCGGCAATGTGCTCAATCGCCAGTTCACCGCCGACGCGCCCAACCGCGCGCCGACGTGGCCGACTTCACCTACATCTGGACAGCCGAAGGTTGGCTGTACGTTGCGGCCGTGATCGACCTGTGAGGTGGCGCCGGTTCTCCACACAGGTTGGCGGCTTGGCTAAGGTCGGTTCAGATTCAGATCATGCCGCCAGTTTGTACTCAGTTGTAGCCCTATCCGGGGCGAGCCCCGGATAGGGCGGCGCCTGGATTTGCCCATAGGCCTCGTCGGGGGTTGCCCCGGCAAGAGCCGAGCGAGGTCGGGTGGTGTTGTAGTAGCCGATCCATTTGGTCAGCCCGGCCCGCAGCTCCGATCCGGTCTCGAAGACGTTGATGTAGACGCACTCGTATTTCAGGCTGCGCCAGAGCCGCTCGATGAAGACGTTGTCGATCCACCGGCCACGGCCGTCCATCGAGACCCGTACGCCGGCGTCCTTGAGAACGGCGACGAAGCGAGGCGAGGTAAACTGGGCGGACTCAACTGGTCGTCGCAACACTTCGACAGAGGAGGTTGCGATGGGCATTCGGAAGCGGTGGTCGGATCGATGCGGACGGCCGCCATTGCGGTCACCCGGTCGACCATCGGTGGCCATGCGGAGCGAGCGGCAGCTGTTCTGGACGTTGATCGCGACCGGGATGAGCAGCGAGCCTTGCGAACGCCACGCGCGCGTGTCGGCCTCAGAGGCAAGAGCTTCGTCTCGCCCGACATCATGATCTCCCAGCGGCCGGCCGAAGCCAATGACCGAGCGGTGCCGGGGCCCTGGGAAGGCGACCTGATCGTGGGTGTCGGCAGCTCGGCGATCGGCACGCTGGTCGAGCGCACGACACGCTTCACGATGCTGCTGCACCTCCCGCGCATGGAGGGTCATGGTGCCGGGCCAAGCATCAAGAACAGGCCGGCGCTTGCGGGACACGGTGCCGAGGCGGTGCGCGACGCGATCGCACGCACCATCACCAGCTTGCCCCAGGAACTGCGTCGGTCGCTCACTTGGGATCAGGGTGCCGAGATGGCGCAGCATGTCCGCCTCAAGGTCGATAATGGCGTCGAGGTCGGCTCTGTCAGCCCAAACTTAGGCCGGCGGTAAGGGGAGGGCGGCTAGCCTTTTGGGATGGCCGAGAGCACCAATCCGTTCCGGTATTTTGACAGCTCGCCGGAGGTGATCCGGACGGTGGTGATGATGTACGTGAAGTACCCGCTGTCGCTGCGGAACGTGGAGGACCTGCTGGCCGAGCGCGGCATCGACATCTGTTATGAGACGGTGCGGCTGTGGTGGAACCGGTTCGGTCCGATGTTCGCTGCGGAAATCCGCAGGAAGCGGGTTCAGAAGATGCGCGCGTTCACCCACTGGAGGTGGCATCTCGACGAGGTCTACGTGAAGATCAACGGCGAGATGCATTACCTCTGGCGGGCCGTGGACCAGGAGGGCGAGGTGCTGGAATCCTTTGCCAGCAAGACCAGGGACAAGGCCGCGGCGCTAACGTTCATGAAGAAGATCATGAAGCGGCACGGCCGGGTGAAGGCCATCACGACGGACGGTTTGCGATCCTACAAGGCCGCCATGAAGGCCCTCGGCAACGCCGCCAAACAGGAGATCGGCCGCTGGGCCAACAACAGGGTTGAGAACTCCCATCTGCCATTCCGACGACGAGAACGGGCCATGCTGAGGTTCCGGCAGATGAAGACGCTGCAGAAGTTTAGCTCAGTCCACGCCGCCTTCCACAACCACTTCAATCAGGATCGCCACCTCATCAGCAGAGAGACATACAAAGCCCAACGCTCAGCCGCCCTGGCCGAGTGGCAGACGCTCGCCACATAGGCATCGCGTCATCTGCCCAGAATGCGTCACTTGGAGACAAGCTAGGCTCAGGACCCATTGATGTGATGCGCTCGATCTGATTCAGGCTCTGCGAGGAGTTTGGATATGAGCGACCTTTATTGGCTGACGGACGAGCAGATGGAGCGGCTCAGGCCGCACTTTCCGAAGAGCCACGGCAGGCCGAGGGTGGATGATCGTCGGGTACTGAGCGGGATCATCTTCGTGAATCGCAACGGGCTGCGCTGGCGTGACGCGCCGCCGGTCTATGGCCCACACAAGACGTTGTACAATCGCTGGAAGCGATGGAGCGAGGCCGGCGTCTTCATCAGGATGATGCAGCGGCTGTTTGGCGCCCAGGCCGAACGGCGCACCGTCATGATCGACGCGACCTATCTCAAAGCGCACCGCACGGCTTCGAGCCTGGGGGTAAAAAAAGGGGGTCTTGGGCGGCTGATTGGACCCACCAAGGGCGGCATGAACACCAAGCTTCATGCCGTGACTGATGCGAACGGACGCCCGATCAGCCTGTTCGTGACGGCGGGCCAGGTCAGCGACTACACCGGTGCAGGCGCCCTACTGGACAGCCTGCCCAGGGCGCAATGGCTGCTGGGCGACCGCGGGTATGACGCGGACTGGTTCAGGGAGGCCTTGCAGGCCAAGGGCATCACGCCCTGCATCCCCGGTCGGAAATCCCGGACCGAGCCTATCCGTTACGACAAGCGCCGCTACAAAAGCCGAAACCGCATAGAGATCATGTTCGGCAGGCTCAAAGACTGGCGGCGCGTCGCCACCCGCTACGATCGATGCCCGACCGTCTTCCTGTCCGCCATCGCCCTCGCGGCGACCGTGCTCTTCTGGCTATGAGTCCTGAGCCTAGCTATTCCTGAAGGAGTTTCAGGGGGTTACGTCACGCCCATAGTGGAGACAAGTTCGCATTAAATTCACAGCACCATACCAACCCCTGATTTGTGGCTCTAGACTGGAATTACCTCGTTACCCATTCGCTCGCCCAACGGAGAAGTTATCAGTATGAACGCGAGAACCAAGAAAAGCGTGCGTAAAGCGCTTCAGCTTTTCTGCATTGTCCCGACGGTTTTAGTTGTCTCCAGTATCGCGAACGCTGTCGTGATCCGGCATGATGTTCCGGCCACCGAATACATCGTGCCTGACAACGATTTCCCGGCGCTGGTGGACCTGCCCCAAGAGGGGCATGGCGTGCTGATATCCAGTCAGTGGATCGTGACCGCTGCTCACAACACAATGTGGCGTGACGTGACACAGGTAACGATAAACGACGAAGTCCGCGCGGTTGACAGGGTCATCGCTCACTCAGGCTACAGGAGCTTGCCAACCGTACCTCCAACGGGAGATGCAGCGCCCTTCATGGCCATCATGGCCTCTTCTAACGATATCGCGCTGATCAAGCTATCGGAGCCAGTGCACGATGTTACCCCTGTAAAGATGTACAGTAAAACTGACGAACAAGGGAAGCTATTTAAGATGTACGGCAAGGGCGCCACTGGGACTGGCCTGGAGGGTCAGGATGCAAACTCCCCCCGTCGTGGCAGCTTGCGTCGTGCGTACAACTACATCGCCAGCGCCGATGGAAAATGGCTCGCTTACAGCTTTGATCAGGGCGGAAAGGGCCACGATCTGGAGGGCACGTCAGGGAGCGGAGACAGCGGCGGCCCGGTGCTGATTGAAGTTGATGGTGAATGGACCTTGGCCGGCCTCACCGCATGGCAATTTGTGGACGGGGACATTTCTGATTTTCAGCCGGGGCACTACGGACAGATCAATTATCAGGTTCGTATTTCCCACTATGCCGAATGGATCGCCGGCGTCATGGCCGCCAACGGCTCTGTCAGCCCCAACCCTTGCGACGGGTGACGCTACCCGTCAAGCTTCGCCATATTGACTGATTTGGCGCTGTTGGACGGTGCCGGGTACCCCGGGGATTCGGCCCGTCCAGCGTAGTGGGCAGGGGCCAGATCGACCGGCTCGTTTCCGCCATCCCAACGGGTCGCCCGATGGTGTTGTCAGGATAACCGCGCCAAGTCGAGAAGCGCCCTACACGGTGTTGTCAGGTTCAAGGCCTTAATTGGTGCTATCGGCTGAGTTTAACTCCATTTGGGCGACCTAGACTGTCGAACTTTGCGGTGACCGTTCGCTGAAATTATGCGCTTTTTTTCGCCGCGTCAGGCGTAGAATTCGGTTCAAGCGAAGCCCGCTAAACTTAACCTGACAACGGCTGCGCCGGCCCTGCGCCAACTTGCCTAGCTCCGGCGGTGATGCTGAATCTGGAGGCAGTTCCTGCCTGCATTAATGCTGCCGCAGACGGTAAGGCCGTCGGGGGTTCGGATGGCGCCCAAGGCGAACGGCTCACCTTCGTCGTCGACCAGCAACATGACCGCCGTTCGCTTGGAGCCAACCGTCAGTTAGATGGTCACGGGTGTCAATCGGCGTCTAAAAGGGGCTCTGACGCCGACTTCATCCTGGCCGACCTGAAGGCCCGGGGCGTTGCCGCCGTCATCCCGGCCAAGCGGAACCTCAACGTCCGGCCGGTCATCGACGGCCATATCTACAGCCTGCGAAACCTCGTCGAGCGATGCTTCTCAAAGCTCAAACACAGCCGACGACTGGCTACCCGATACGCCAAGACCGCCGACAGCTTCCTCGGCTTGGTCGTCGTCGCATCCATCCGACTGTGGATCAGACACTTTGTCCACACCGCCTAGGACCAAGCAACCCCAGTCCATCAGACACCTTTTGTCGAGTCGCGGATCAGCTCTTCAGCGATTTCTAAGCATTCTACATCGCGACCTAGCGTAGCGGCGGCGGCGAGACGGCCTGAGCGTCCGAACCTGACAGCGAGATCAGCATCTGCAAAGGAGCCGTCGAATTGGATCGTATCCCAGGTTTCGGCATGGCCGACATAGCGGATCGACTGCTCGTAATGTTGGCTCCAGAAAAAGGGCGGGTCGGCGTGTTCGGCGAATTCGCCGAGCATACTCGCGGCCGCGATCTGGCCTTGACGCTCTGCGGCCACCCAGTGTTCGGTTCGGATTGGATCGCCCGAGACGGGGTCCGGATACCGCGCGACGTCGCCGGCGGCCCAGATACCGGGTGCGCTGGTCCGTAGAGATGCATCGACGATTATGCCCCGGTCTACCATCAGGTTTGCTTTGATCGCCAGTTGCACACGCGGCCGGACACCGACGCCCAGCACGACCAGATCGGCCGGGACATGGCGACCGTCGGCTAGCAGTACCATCTCGCCGTCAAAGGATTCGGCGGTCTGACCGAGATAGAAGCGAACGCCCTTCGCCTCGTGCAACGCCTTGATGAAGCCGCCAATGTCGGGGCCCATGATCTTTTCCAGTGGCACCGCTTCGGGCCCGATCACCGCCACCGTCAACCCGCGTTCGCGCAGGCTGGCCGCGACTTCCAGACCGATGAAACTGGCGCCGACCACGGCCACAGCGCGAACGCCGTCGAGAGCCGCGATTAGGCTCCGCGCGTCTGCCAGGGTGCGCAGTACATGCACCCGGGGCCCGTCGAACCCCGGGCCCATGAGCCGGATCGGCTCGGCCCCGGTGGCTAGCAGCAAGGCGTCGTAGCCAAAGCGCTCCCCTGTTGCGGTCAGTGCTTCGCCTGCCTCCAGATCGAGCCGCTCGACCTCCAGGCCCAGCCTCAGGTCGATGGCGCGTTCGGCGTAGAAGTTAAACGGCTTCAGCGGGATCCACTCCTCCGGCGCAGTCCCGGCCAGATAGTCCTTGGACAGGTTGGGTCGGTCGCAGGGCGGCGCTTCGTCAGCGCTTACCATTGTTAGACTTCCGGCGTAGCCGCGTCGGCGCAGCATTTCGGCGGCGGCAAACCCGGCCGCGCCGCCGCCGACAATCACGATGCGGGCGGGATGGGCCGAGACGTCGGTGGTCCGAGCCGGCGTCGCGGCCGTGCGTCGATGGACGAAGACGCGATCGCCTTCGGTTTCCACGGCCCAGCGGTCCAGAGCGTTGAAGGCGGGAGCGGCGAGGGCTTCGCCGCTGCGCAGATCGAAACAGGCGTGGTGCCACGGACAACGGACAGTGTCTCCAACCACCAGTCCTTCGCCCAGAGGGCCGCCATAGTGGGTGCAGGCGCCCGAGACCGCGAACAGGCCGTCGGCGCGGCGCATCAGCAGCACCGGCTCGGTGCCGACGCGCCCGGACAGGACACCGCTCGAGGGGACTTCGGCAAGGAGAAGGCCGTGCGAGAAATCGGGGCTCGACGGTTTGGCGTTTATCGCGCCCATGGCGTGGTTCTCCGGTTGTCGGCCGATCGCACGGCTTGCACCTTAGATGATTAAAACGCTTGAATGTTCCCGACCACAAGCCGGGGAACCACGGCGGCGGACGCCGCATCCAAGCACCGACGCACAACATGAGGACCGCCCGATGCTCGCACTCAGTCCGACCGCCGCCGAGGCTCAGGAGCACGCCGCCGAACCAGTCTGTCTGTCACACCGACGGCCCAGTCGGGCCGAGGCCGAGGCGGCGGTGCGGACCTTGATTGGCTGGGCCGGCGATGACCCGCGCCGCGAGGGGCTGCACGCCACGCCCGGTCGGGTGGTTCGTGCCTATGAGGAATGGTTCGCCGGTTACCGCGAGGATCCGGCGGAAATCCTGAACCGGACCTTCGGCGAGGTGGCGGGATATGACGAAATGGTGCTGCTGCGCGACATTCCGATGGAGTCGGTGTGCGAACATCATATGGCCGCGATCCGGGGCGTGGCCCACGTCGCCTATCTGCCGCGCGATCGGGTGGTAGGCATTTCCAAGTTGGCCGGTCTGGTCGATGTTTATGCGCGGCGGCTGCAGATCCAGGAGCGGCTGACGGCCGAAATCGCCGACGCGCTGGAACTTACGCTACAGCCGCGCGGGGTGGCGGTCATCATTGAGGCGACGCATGAATGCATGTCCTCGCGCGGGGTGCGCAAGCATGGATCGTCGCTGGTAACGCGGCGCTTTACCGGCGTGTTCGAGGCCGGTGAAGCGCGGCGCGAGGTGCTGGCGGGGCTGGCGGGGTAACCGGTCGGGAACCTTGCATCGGGCGGCGCATCCAACCGATAGGTAAAGCCGGGAGCACGCCATGCGGACGCTGAGACGGGTTGATCACGAGAGGTTGGACGAAGCCGAACTGGTGCGTCTGACTCAGAGGGGCGACGGCGAGGCTTTTCGGGCCATCATGCAGCGCGGCAATCAACGTCTGTTCCGGGTCGCGCGCGGCGTGGTCCGTGACGATGTGGAGGCCGAGGACGTGCTGCAAGAGGCCTACTTGCGAGCCTTCGCCGCGATCGAAGGCTTTCGCGGTGACGCAGGGGTGATGACCTGGCTGACTCGGATCGTGCTGAACGAAGCGCGCGGGCGGCTGCGCAAACGGCGATCAATGGTCGGATTGGATCAGATCGAGGCAGCGCAGATGGACGGAACCCAGGTGATCCCCTTTCCCCACGCCTTTGGAACCACCAGCCCTGAGGCCGACGCCGCGCGGACCCAGATCCGCAATCTAATCGAGCAAGCCGTGGACGACCTGCCGGAGATATTTCGGATGGTCTTGATCATGCGTGACATCCAAGAGTGCAGCATTGACGAGACCGCGGCCAACTTGGGCATCAAGGCGCAGACGGTGAAAACCCGGTTGCACCGGGCCCGGCGGCTGATGCGTCAGGCCTTGGATGCACGACTGGCCTCCACCATGGTCGAGGCTTTTCCCTTTATGGGTGCCCGCTGCCAGCGCGTCACCGAGACGGTGCTGGCGCGATTGGAGGCCGCGGGACAACTGATCGAAACGTTGGGAACCTCTCCGGCCGCCTGACATCCAACGGACAGGCGACCGTATCTCCGGTCGACGCTCCCCAAGAGTCTCGCGATGTATCGAACCCTCATTCTCGCCGGCGTGCTTGTGCTGGTCCCAATAATGAACGCGGTAGCCCAGGACGCCCGCCCTACTGACGCCCAGATCGCCCACATCGCCTACACCGCAGGGCAGATTAACATCGAGGCGGCCCGCCAGGCGCTGGAAAAGTCGACCAATCCAGAGGTGCGTGCTTTCGCCGAGCTTGTGGCGCGGGACCATGCGGCGGTGAACGACCAAGCCGTGGCGTTAATCACCCGGTTACACTTCACCCCGAAGGCCAACCCGATCAGTGCAGCGGCGAGAAGGCCGTAGGCGAGGCTTCGTGCCTGTCGGGAGACCGTCTCCGGCGCCGCTCGCGCCTCGACCGCGGAAACGAGGGCGGACGACGAGACGAGGAAACGGGGCTACGTCGGCTTGGCCGGTAGAGCGGCGATCCTGGTGCGCGCCGAGGCAGAGAACTCGCGCATCTCGGCGTGTTCCGCCGCGCTGATCACTCGACCCCCGGAGATGGCGCTGGGGTAGTCCACGGCGATATAGTCCAATAGCCGCCAGGCGGTTTCCGCCCCGGGCGTCGGCTCCTGGGCCCGAGCGCGTTGGGGACTGGCGGTTCCTAGCAGAAGGGCGAGGACGAGGAAGAAGCGAAGCGTCGCCGGCATGGCGGAATCCTGTTTATGAGATTAGGTCTTAATAACAGCATTGCGCCTTCCAGCCGGTAGTGGATCAAGGGTTGAAGCGCGTTTCGAAAGACTTTCGGTGGTTATCCAGAGGGGCTCCAGGCACTGGAACTGGCGGCTACTAACCTGGCCAGCCGCTTCTCGCAGTCTGAGTTTGTCCAGGGCTGACTCTGGCCGCCAGCCTCCAGGCTGGTTTGGGCGAAACTCTGGACTATGCTCCAGATGATCTGCGCCGACCGCATTAGCGGTGCGTGTCGAGGAGCCGCTGATGACGGGCGAGATCGTCGAACTGTTCGTGTTCAGGAACGGGGACCGCTGGACCGTCATGTCCGCCGGTGTGACGCGAGGAAATTTCGACTACCAGGTGGATGCTGAAGAGGCGGCCATCCGGCTCGCCCAACGCGCGCGGGCGAAAGGCCGTCCCAGCGGCGTGGTGTCCCCTGACCGGGGAAGCAAGATGCGCAGGGTCTGGCCAATCTAGCTCAGTGGCGTGCAATGATTGCCGTGGCAATCTGAGGGGAGCGTTCTCTTCCCGCCGACGTTGTCGGTCAGCAGGTTCGAGGTCTTTGGGGAGAGTCCGGATGACGATCAGGGACGAGGTTGATCATGCGATGGACGCCTACCACGACGACGACCTGCAATGCGTCACGGTCGGATTCGATCAGTGGGACCAGTTTTGCCGCGAGGTTGGGCTGACGCCGGCACCCGACTATCCCGGCTCCTCCGATGTCGAGGTCAGCTATCGAGGCATTAGCGTTCGGCCTGGAATATCTCCGGACAAGATCGTCCTCGTCACCGGCGAATAACGCTCCGCGCCTCCCTGTCGACAGATCCTGGTCGACTAACGGGTCGGCGCGCCTCAGAGCGCGGGGGCGCCTGGGGATTTGGGCGGCGACCGGTTTGAACTTTCGGCTCCTGGCCGAGCGCGACGAGATCGTACTGACAGGCCCGCCGACGATGCGGCTTCGCTGGCCCCTCACTCGTCCTGCGTTCGGCGTCTGACGGAAAGCCCCGCCGCGACGTCTCACGGCGGGGCCCAGCAGAAACGGCTCGCGGTTGCTCGCAAACCGCACGCGGAACGCCTTGGGAGGCCCGCCGTTCCTTGACGTTTTAGATGTGCGCGGCCGTCCGGGGGCGGTCGGTGCGGGAGGGCCTGCGAGCGGCGAGGCGGCATCGGCATGAGCCGCGCGCTCGTCAGTGGGTCGATGCGGACCACCGCGACCGGCTCTGCGGCTTCGTCAGGAAGGCCCAGGCGCCGACCCCGCCCAGCCCGGCCATGGCCAGGCCGCTGAGCGCCGTCATCCAGTCGTAGAGCCAGCCGCCGACCGAACTGGCGTGCAGCGGATAGAAGGCGTTGTAGGCCCGGATGCCGGTCGGCAGGGCGTGGGCATCCGAGGTCGCGACCACCTGGCTGGTGGCCGGGCCTATGGTCGCCGTGGTGCGGCCGTTGGGATGCCACTCGCCCGGCTGCCTCAGCCGGCACTGCGCGGTAGCGGAGAAAACCATGCTCTCGTGTGATCGTGAACACGCGCCCTCGATCGGTCCAACGGCTTCGGCCGGATCGCCGGCTTCAAGTCGGCAAGGCGTCGTGCGAGACCTGAATAGTCCGATCTTCGAACGTCTCTGATGGGTCCAGTGACACGTCGGGCGCGGGAACGAATCCGCAGCGCCCGCCATTGGTTTGAAGAAGGAGATCACGATGGCGAAATACGCCGAGGGCGACCATGTCAGCTGGAATTCCGAAGCGGGTCGGGTGAGCGGCCGCATCGTCAAGGTTCACCAGAGTGATTTTGACTACAAAGGGCATCGCCGGCGCGCGTCCGGGGAAGCGCCCCAATACGAGATCAAGAGCGACAAGACCGACCACATCGCGGCTCACAAGGACGACGCACTGACGAAGATCGGCTGATGGCGACGGGTTTCACGACCATCGGCCATTCCAATCGCGGCCTCGACGAGTTTCTCGAGATGTTGCGCGGCGCGCGGATCGATCTTCTGGTCGATGTCCGGTCGTTCCCCAGATCACGCACCAACCCGACCTTCAATATCGATCGACTTCCCGCTGATCTGGCTCCCCTTCAGATCGGTTATCGGCATTGTCCGGCCCTCGGCGGCCGACGGCCCCGACAGCCTGAGGTGGACCCAAGCCTCAATGCCATGTGGCGGGTCCAAAGCTTTCACAACTACGCCGACTACGCGCTAAGCGACGCTTTCGGCGGCGTGTTCGATGAACTGGCCCAACTCGGCCGTGAGCGTCGGGTGGCGTTGATGTGTTCCGAAGCCGTATGGTGGCGCTGCCACCGCCGCATCATCACCGACTATCTGCTGTTTGAGGGGCATGAGGTCGAACACCTGATGGGTATCGAAAAGACCGACGGCGCGAAGCCCACGCCCGGCGCGCGACGATTGCATCCGTCGAAGGTAATCTATCCGGCGCCGGAGTTCGAAGGCGTCTAGACGCCGGGCTGATCGGGCGATCGTGATGTCGACGACCGACCGGAGGGAAAGCCTAGGCCATGCATTCTTGATCGAGGCCGCGAGGTGTCTCGTGAACAGAACTGTGCGCACTGACGCAAGTCCGCATGGATTTCGGCGTTCCGAAGCTGCCGCACCCTGCGCATTTTGGGCGAACGGATTCCAGGGTCGTCGACAGCGCCAAGGTACAAGGCTTCACAATCAGCCGTTTTTGTGATTTATGTCGCAACACGATATATTTTGGCCTCCAGGAGATTTGACGATGCTCGGTTCGGAAGATGCTCAGGCCGGGTTGCTCGCGCCGGGCAACGATCTTCGGATGTCCGTTCGTTTCGAGGACGGATGCTGGCTTCTCGACACTCGCAGCATTTTTGAGACACTCGCCTATCCTTCAGGCGGCGCCGCAGAGACCGCAGCTCGCACGATGGCGGCGAGGTTCGCCCGATCCGGTCAGGGCGTTCATGTGAGCGTCGAGGATCGTCGCCATGCCGTCGTGGGAACCAGAACCTATTTTCCCTGTCACGTTTCCGGATCGATGGAGCAGGCCGGCGAGGGAGATCGGACATGAAGGCTGTTTTGATATCCGCCGTCATTGGAATGCTAGTGCTGTTCCTGGGCATCTTCATGATGGTTTTCGGAAACCTCTCGTCGAAGCCGATAGCCGTCTACGCGGCGTTCGTGGCGATTCCTGCGGGACTGGCGTTGATCGGTTGGTCTGTCGTGGACCGAAACCGCAAGCTTTGATGGGCCTTTTCGGAGACCGAATGCGGAGATGCGGATTGGCGGGATCACTCGGCGGCTTGCGAACCGCCTCGTTAGCCGATCGTGAGCTCGCATGCTGACGCAAGCCGACTTCGAGGATCTGGCGCGCTTCCGGCTTGCGGTTCGACGGTATCTGGCGTTCGCCGAAAGGGGAGCCAGGGCCGCCGGGCTCACGTCTCAACAGCATCAGGCCCTTCTGGAGATCAAAGCTCAGAGTTACTCCGGCGTAATCACCGTCGGCGAGCTGGCCAAAGGGTTGTTGTTAAAGCCGCACAGCGCGGCGGAACTGGTAGATCGCCTGGGGGCCAATGACATGATCATTCGAGAAATAGCGCCTAGCGACAGACGCGTCGTCCATGTGCGGCTGACGTCAAAGGGTGAAAGCCTGCTCGCGCAGCTATCTGAGCGAAATTTGCATGAGCTGAAGGTGATATCGCCTTCGATTGGCGACGTGCTTGAACGGTTCGAGAATCTCGTGGATCTTTGAACGAATCATCGGCGAGTAGACGCGAGAACCATGAGCATCGCTTCTGCGACGCGTCCTGAAACACTGCACCCGGTCTCTAATTCACGAAAAGAAAGATCAGTAACAAGACGACAGCCGGGGGCAATATCCACGCCCAGGAAAGGACAAATCGTATTCTACGCATCTTTTCGGTGGGGCGAAGATGCACAGGGGGACGCGGTCGGCCGACTTCGCTTCTCACGATAATTGTGCCGGTCCTCCATCGCGGGCTCCCATTTGAAATAGTGGTGCACCAGCGTCTGACAGACCGCCAGTTGAGGAACGCGACGCCTGACACTGTGAACCGACCATCTCCGAGATCGACAGCGCCATGCTCTGGACCAGCCGAGCCGCGCCCCACCGATCAAGGCCAAGGATATTCCGGCGTCAAGGTTTCGGTGCGCTCTGAGCTGTTCCCCGATTGCCGTCGACTGGACCACCTTTGGTCATGATCCGATCTGCGCGGTCGGCGCGTCGCGCGAAGGTGAACGTCGGCCAGAAGTTTCGCCAGCACGGCGGCGTCGATGTTGCCGCCGGAAACCACAGCGCATTTGCGCTTGCCGGCCACGCGCCGACCGGCGGCCAGCGCCCCGGTGCCTTCAACGATCACTTGTTCCTCCAGCGCCAGCCTGACCAGCGTCTCCCGCAGCTCGGCCTCACCCACGATGACGACATCGTCAAGCAAGCTGCGCAAAATGCGCTGGGCCAGCCAGCCCGGTTGGCTGACTGTGGATCGGCGTCGAAATCGGACCCCATCGAGATGGCAGCCTAGGTGGTTGAATTCGCTATATAACAATACGTTGGCGCGCATGCTGACAGGCGTCTGTCGGGACCCCGTCTCGCCCCGAAATATCAAGCTCATTCAATATGTTGTTTCATATCGGGTGGGGTCCCGCCTTCAACGCCGATCAACACCTGTGGCGCTGGCGATAGAGGGTTCGGTCGTGATCGATCTGGACCTTTCGGTTGGCCTTTGAAGGGATGCACGGGGTGATGCCCCGCTGGATCAGGGCGGCCCGGAACCAGTCGGCGT
>NZ_JAFCVJ010000036.1:0-21660 GCF_049896985.1 Brevundimonas sp. SL161
TCAAACACAGCCGACGACTGGCTACCCGATACGACAAGACCGCCGACAGCTTCCTCGGCTTCGTCGTCGTCGCATCCATCCGACTGTGGATCAGACACTTTGTCCACACCACCTAGTTCAGCGTCGGATTGATAAGAAACTTCTCACCCGTCGCCTTGCGTTCGTACGCTCGCAGGAGCTCAGGTTCGAGCGCTTCGCTGAGACCAATGGTCTTTGTGTAGTGCGTCGCGAACGTGGTGGTCAGCTCATCAAATACGCGCTTGCGCATACGCATTACCGTCTCAGCGCCTGCCTTCTGCAGAAATGGCGTCAGTAGCCATCCTGAGACGCTCCATTGAAAGCCGAACGCAAGGCGATCCAAAACCATCGGTGAGAGGTCGAGCGCACCGTAGGTGTAGAGCTGCTTGAAGCTCGAAGAGCCGTATCGGCTGTACTCTGTCATGCGACTGACAGCCCCCTTCTCCATCGCACGCATGATGTCGCTACCGAGCGAACCCCCACCGATGGCGTCGAACGCGATGGTCGCACCGGTCGCAACGACTGCGTCGACGAGCTGCGTTTTGAAGTCTGCGTCACGGCTGTTGAGGACATGGGTCGCGCCAATGTCACGCAGCAGTTGGACCTGTTCATCAGATCGAACGACATTGATGAGGGGAATGCCATCGCTGGCGCAGATCTTCTGCAGCATCTGGCCGAGGCTTGACGCTGCAGCGGTGTGAACGATCGCTGAGTGACCTTCGGCACGCGCTGTTTCCACAAAGCCGAGTGCAGTCATTGGATTGACCGTCAGCGCAGCCCCTTCGGCCGCCGTCACCCCGTCCGGAAGCGGGAGCGCGTCTCGAGATCTGATCTTGCGAAGGTCAGCATACATCCCTCCCCCAATCATTCCGACGCATCGCCCCAGCCACTCCCGGGCCTGTTCGCCTGCCGCAACGACCGTGCCGGCTCCCTCGTTTCCAACGCTCAATGATTGGCCAATACGTGCAGCGACGCTGGCACGCCTGGCCTCTGGAATGTCGAAAACCAGTTCAGGCTGGTCCGAGGATCCCTCTGAACGCATGGACGCAACGTCAGCTGGGCCGAGCAGCAGCCCGAGATCGCTTGGATTGATCGGGGCCGCCTCAACCTTCACCACGATGTCGTCGGGCGCCAGGTCTCCGATGACGAACTCATCGAGTGACAGCCTCAGTGTACCGTCAGAGACCGTTGACCGGAGTTCACGTCCCGTGAGCGACATACGCTTAGATCCCATTTCGGCGGCATTGGCAGCTGAGGTGATACCGGTGCCCCCGGCCGTGCTGAAGCGCAAGTCGTAGCCGACTGTGCGATTGCTGGCCTGGTGGCGGTTAGCGCCCGAAGAGTGCACATTTCGCAATGTCCACTGAACGCTGAACCGGTCCGTTTTTCGCCAGACCCGGTCGTTCCCGCCCTACCCTCTTTGCGCCTCAGCCCGATTTCACGAAAGAACACTTTGAGTTCGCTGCATGGCCGTACCGCGGGCCCTGCCCCGGGACCGGGCCCCGTCCGGCGCAGCCTCACCGCCGGACGGACTGAGAGGCGGTGGCTGAAGGACCGTCAGCCTAGGCGGGCCTCGCCCCATTCGCACCAGCCGAGCACACGGGGCGCCCCGGGCAGATACATCGTCTCGACTGCCTCGATGACGAGGCCCGCCGCTTCAATCGAGGCGGTTACCGGACGGGTCAGGTGGCAGCCACCGGCCAGGGGGCGCCACAAGGGCTCGATGCGCCGCTGCCACCGCTGCACCCCGGGATCGGGCGAGAGGCCATGTTCGCTGTACAGAAAGGTTCCCGACGTCTTGAGTACCCGGCGGGCCTCGGCCAGGACAGCAGCCGGGGTCTGGACCGAGCAAAGCGTGAAGGTGCAGACGACGGTGTCGAAACTCCGGCTATCGAACGACAGCGCCTCGGCCCGTCCCGCGAGGATCTCGACCGTCAGGCCTGCCGGTCGAGGGGCGGCCTCCGCCAGGCGCCGCAGGCCTTCAGAGGGATCGACGCCCGTGACGCTGTCCACCCGATCGGGATCGTAGAAGGCCAGGTTGAGGCCGCCGCCAATGCCGAGCTCAAGCACGCGTCCGCGCGCGCGGGGCACGACCTTCGCTCGTTGCCTGAGGATGGGCCTTGCCCCGCAGGCACAGCCGATCAAACGCGGCAGGACCTGTCGATCATAGAAGCTGGTCACGCTGTGACCTCTTCCCACCCCGGGCCCCGCTTTCCCGATACGCGCCGGCAATCGTAATGACGAGGCACCGCTCAGGCCCTTGTGGTGACAAGCCAGGCCGAGCCGGCCATCATCACACCCTGACCGGGCCTGTGCCCGGCGGTGAAGAGCGACATCAGATCGTCCCCGGCCCGATCCTGCACGGCCCGAGGCTGGCCCTCCAGCAGGCGACCGGCCGCAAGGGATGAGAAAACGAACCGGACGGCCTCCTCCGGCGTCGCCCCGGCGCCGCCGAGGGGTTGAAGCCCGGAATAGGCCACGATCTCCGTCCCGGTAAATCCGCCCTCCGCCAGGACCGCGTTCAGATAGTCGAGGTCCTCGAACGCGAACGGACCGGGGGCACGCGGCACGGCGGGCGGGACATCGACATGCCTGCGGAGCAAGCCCATCACCTCCATCATCCACGGATTGTCGCGCGGCGGGCCCCAGACCGCCAGATCGACGCGTCCCCCAGGCTTCAGACGTCGCTGCAGATTGGCGAAGGCCGGGCCGGGCTTCTGGAAAAACATGCTCCCGAACCGCGAGAACAGGCGATCGAAGGGGGTTTCAGCCTGGTACAGCGACGCATCGGCACATTCGAAACGGGCGTTGGCCGCCCCGGCGGCAACCCCGCGCTCGGTCGCCTTTGCGATCAGATCGGGCGAGATGTCGATCCCGACCACGCTTCCAGACCCACCGACCGTCGAGGCGATGGCCAGGCTGGTCGCGCCCCCGCCGCACCCGATGTCGATGACGTGCTGGCCCGGTTGAAAACCGGCCCGGGCCAGCAAGGCTTCGCCGATGGGCGCGATCATCGATTCAAAGCGATCGATGTTGGCCAGCCATCTGGCCCCCATCTCGCCGGCCCAGTCCTCCGCCTGGGGCGCTTCAACGGAATCCGGATCAGGCAACGGCATGGTGGTCCACTCTGGCTGAAGGCCGGGAGCAAGACGCCCCGAGCCTGAAATCCCCGATCAGGATCCGGGGCGGGTTACCATCCGGGCGCGCGCGTGCGGAGCCTGTCAGGTGCGGGGGAGGTGTTGTCAGGGTAAAGCCACAATCGGCGCCGTCAGTTGAATATGATGCCCAACAGGCGCGTTGTTCGGGTCTGTTGAACGGCCAGCCTCCACTGAATTTCTTCGCTTTCTTGTCCGCTCGGCACCCTGAACTGCGCCTGAGTAGACGCTTCGGATCTTACCCTGACAACACCGGCCCGCCAGGCTCGGCACCCAGCAGGGCTGTCCATCCGAACCTGTTGTTGTGCGCCGTCCAGATGAATTCACCGGTATGCGGGTTGGGCTCGACAGCGGTGCAGGTCCGATCATCCAGCATCGGGTAGGTCAGATGCTGAAAGGCGACGGCATGCTCGCCGCGGTCGCGCGCCAGAAGGGCCAGCGCGGCGGCCAGTCCGCCGCCAGCGCTTTCTCCGGCGACCCCGACCCGGGTCGGGTCCACGCCGAGTTCGTCGGCATGGGCCAGGACCCAGCCGAGCGCGGCGTAGGCGTCGTCCAGCGCCCCGGGAAAGATGGTCTCGGGGGCGAGGCGATATTCGACCGTGACGATGACACAGCCCAGCCCCGCCGAGACCGTTCTGTGCGGCCCTTCCATCGCTGCTGCCGATCCCATGACGAAGCCGCCTCCGTGGAAGTGCAAGACGCACGGAGAGGGTTTGGCCAGGCCGGGCGGACGATAGACGATCACCTCGACAGGAGGGTGGCCGAGGGCTCCTGGAATAGAGCGGATCGACTGTTCGACCGCGGCGCCGTCGGCGTCGGCGGGGGGGATGGGCAGACGCCGCTGGCCCCGGATCATCGCCAGATTGTCGGTCGAGAGCGCGACTGTAGTCAGAGCGTCGAGTAGCGGCCGCAGAGCCGGATCGACTCGCTCGCAGGAGCTTGGCGATATCACTTCGACGGGCATGGCGCGACCAGTTCGATCATAGCCACTCGCGGCCCCTGTCCTCCGGGAAACGGAGCGCGGACAGGACGATCAACAGCGCTGTAACCAGCAACATGGCGGGGACGACGAACAGGGACGCATGGAGCCCTATGGCCCTGAAGGTCTCCGACATCTCTGTGGCGCCGGCCTCCCTCATCGCTGCTCCCGCCACATGGTCCGACAGGAGGCCCACGATCAGGGGGCCGAACGCCGCCCCGAGGATGTAGAACATGGCGAAGAAGACGGCGATCGCGGTTGCCCGCAGCTGTGGTGGCACGACGTCTTGGATCGCTGGATAGGTGGTGGTGAAATAGACGTACTGGAAGAACCAACCCGCAGCGAATAACCCGATGAACAGGTTGACCTGTTCCGCCGGTTGAGACAGGGCAAACCAGGTCAGAAGAGCCGAAATCGCCAGACAGCCGGCCCCGAAGAGGAGGCGGCCGCGCCCGAAGCGACCATGAATCTTGTCCGCCACCAAGCCGCTCAGCGGCAGGGCGAAAAGGCCTGTGACGCCGACGATCACGCCGACGGACAATGCGGCTTCTGTCAGGGAGAGTCCAAAATAACGCTGAAGGTTGGGCACCATGAAGGTCGTGGTCGCATACCCCGCGAAGGTGAAGGTGACGCCTGATGCGATGATGAGCCAGAAGGTCGGGATCGAGAGAAGGGTCCGGATGGGATGGGCGATGCGCGCCGGGGGAGCGGTGTTGGGGTCCGTCGCGCCACGCTTCGGCTCGCGGATCAACATGAACAGCGCGGCGACGAGGAGCCCCGGAACCATGGCGATGAAGAACGGGGCGCGCCACGTGCCGAAATACTCGGCGATGGCGCCGGTGGTGAAGAAGGCCAGCATCATGCCGAGGGGCAGACCGAGCATCAACACGCCCGTGGCCCGACCACGCCGATTGGACGGATAAAGATCGGCGACAAGCGCGTTGGCGGCGGGGGCGAAGGCAGCCTCGCCTAGGCCGATGCCGATCCGAACGATCAAAAGGGAAACGAAACCGCCGACCAGTCCATTAATGCCCGTCAGAAGGCTCCAGACCACCAGCCCTATGGCTATGATCCATTTTCGTGATCGGGTGTCCGCCAGCCGGCCCAGAGGCAGGCCCGCCAGGGCATAGGCCAAGGTGAAGGCCGCTCCGACCAGTCCGATGTGCACGTCGCTCAGTCCCCAGGCGATCCGAATGGGTTCGGCGAGGACTGCCGGAAGGGTTCGGTCATAGAAGTTCAGCAGATTGGCAACGAAAAGCAGCGCCAGCACGCGTCCGGGCGCGGTGACGTTCGACTTGCCGCTCATCGAAGGCTCCAGTTCAGAAGATCACGGCTGTTGCAGTCTCGCGAGCAGTCGACGGGACACGCCCAATGCCAGAGACGGCGAAAGGCGATGCAGCCACCATCCGAGCCCCACCTCTAACTTCCGGCTCAGGCAGAAGAGCTTGCCGCGCTTCATGTCTCGGACGAGGTCGTTGGCCACGCTTGCGGGGGTAGCGGCGCAACGCTCGTAGAAGTCGATGGTTCGCGCCCGGCGGGCCTGGTCCACGCCTCGGAAAGCAGCCGTCTGGATGATCGGCGTATTGACGATGCCGGGGCACAGAATGGTCACCGCGATCGGCGTGTCGTGCAGTTCCGCCGCGAGAACCTGGCTCAGGCCCACGACCGCATGTTTGGACGCGCAATAGGGGCCCATGCCGGGGCTGCGAACAGACCGGCGCCCGAGGCCGTGTTGACGATGTGCGACGGCGTCCCCTGCGCCAGCATCCGAGGCAGGAAAGCATGGATGCCATGCACCACGCCCATGACGTTGACGTCGAGCACGCGGCTCCAGTCGTCGACCTCGCTGTCGAGGAACGTTCCCGAGTGGGCGATGCCGGCGTTGTTGATCAGTACGTCCACCGGTCCCGCGGCGAAGATGCTGTCCGCCAGCGCCTGCACCGCTGCGACGTCAGTGACGTCGACCTGATGCGCCACTCCGGTCCCGCACTCCTCTGCGACCGCGCTGACATTCGCCAGGTTCCGATCGACACAGTGCACCACGGCCCCTTCTTTCGACAGACGCAACGCGATGGCGCGGCCGATGCCCGAGCCCGCGCCGGTGACGACGGCGGTCGTGTTCTGAAAACTCTTCACTGGTTTGCCTGACGCGTTGACGCGATCACGAGAAGGACATCGCGTCATCGTTCAGCTTGCCGCCGAACAGTTTGAAGCGATCGCGCAGATAGTGTTGGTAAAGCTTCCACGGGGTCCGATCCCCCTGCCGCGGCAGCTGGTCGGCGGCTCGGGCGGCATAGCCGGAGCTGATGTCCATCAACGACGTCGGCGCCATCTCGATCCCAGAGAGGGACGGCGTGCATTTCCGGTAGCCCTTACGGTCCATGTAGCGGATCAGGCGGCAGACGTAGCGGTTGACCATGTCTGCTTTCAGCGTCCAAGGCAGCGCCGTGTAGCCGACGACAAAGGCGAAGTTCGGCACCCCGCTCAGCATCATGCCCTTGTAGACGAAGGCTTCGTTGACAGGCATCGGTGTGCCGTCGACGACGGGGGTCAGGCCCGCCAGGGGAAGCAACTCCAGCCCCGTCGCGGTGACGATGATGTCCGCCTCCAGCATCTCGCCGCTGGCGAGCTCGATGCCACCCGAATTAAAGCGCGCGACCTTGTCAGTAACGATCTCGGCCTGGCCCTTGCGCAGAGTCCGGAACATGTCGCCGTCGGGCATGAAGCAGACGCGTTGTTCGAACGGATTGTAGGCGGGCTTGAAATGCGTATCGACCGGGTATTTGGCGCCGAGCATATCCACCGCATGCTGGCGCAGCGCTGCCCGAACCTTGTCGGGGTCGGTCTTGCACTTGTTGAGCAGCAGCATGGCCATGCCGATCTGCTTCCAGCGCGTCAGGGCATAGGCCCATCGCCTCGGCAGGAATCGCGACACCGATTTGTTGAAGGCGTCCTCACTCGGCAGGCTGACGACATAGCTCGGCGACCTCTGCAACATGGTCACATGGGCCGCCTTGCGCGCCAGGTTCGGCACCAGCGTCACAGCCGTCGCTCCGCTGCCGATCACGACGACGCGTTTGCCCTCGTAGTCGAGATCCTGGGGCCAGTTCTGTGGGTGGACGATGGTCCCCTTGAAGTCAGCCTCGCCGGCGAACTCGGGCCGGTAGCCGTTCGAATAGCTGAAATACCCCGAGCAGCAGTGGAGGAAACGGCACTGGAATACCCGCGCTTCGCCGTCGCCGAGCCGGGCGGTGACTGTCCAGAGGCCCGCCGCGCTGTCCCATGCGATCGACACGACCCGATGATCGTATCGGATGCGTTCGAGGACGCCGTACTTCCTGGCCGCCTCGCGGATGTAGCTGAGGATTTCCTCGCCGCCCGCGATCGACTTGTTGCCCGGGAACGGCTCGAAGTCGTAGCCGAGCGTGTACATGTCGGTGTCGCAACGTATGCCCGGATATCGGAACAGGTCCCAGGTTCCTCCGAGATCCTCCCGGGCCTCTAGAAGAACCAGCGACTTGTTCGGGAATTCGCGACGGATACGGCTCGCCGCTCCGACGCCGGAAAGACCGGCACCGATGATCAGGACGTCGAGAGGTTGGGAAACAGAAGCTGAAATGATGGATCTCCCCGCCCCCGTCGGCCGGCCACGTTTCCGAGCCTGCACCTGAGACTAAAAATCTATGCCATCCTCAACTTTCTAGTTCAAGCTAGAATTTCTGCGTAGTGCTATTGTGTTGCTCGTCGGCCTTGCGCGCCGCAGGGTCGTCGTGTTTCCGGGTGACGAATGAAGACGACAGACATCGAGAACCAGCGGCCGAGCGCACGAGGGCGAAAATCCGCGAAAAAGCGCGACGAGATCATCCGGGCCGCCACGGAAGTCATCAACGACAAGACGTTCGCTCTGGCGACGATGATCGACATCGCCGCACGCCTCGATCTGCGGGACGCGACGCTCTACTATTATTTTCCGAACAAGCAGGCTCTCGCCTACGCTTGTCACATCCGGTCTCTTGAGAGGTTCGACGCCCTCCTATCCTCGGCGGACGCTGAAACGGTTTCGGGCGTCGCGAAGCTTCGCAACCTGATCCGGGGATTGATCGACGACTCGGTCCGGGACGGACCACAGCTTTACTTCGGAGACTATTCCTACCTGGAACCATTTCAGCAGGAGGAAATCGCGTCGTTCGCCAAACGGATGACGGTCACTCTGGAGCGGTTCGTTCAGGAGGGCATGAAGGACGGCTCGATCGTTAACTGCGATCCACAACTCGTAGTCCAGCTCCTACTGGGCATGCTCATATGGCTCGCCCGATGGACGTCGGACATCAATGGACTGACACCTGACAAACTGATGGACGCCATCGAGACGTTCAGTTTCCGTGGCCTTGCCCGAAGCTGAAAAGGATGGGGTCGTCGGCCAGCTGCTAGGTCGGCCAAGAGCGCTGTCAGAAGCAGACCTCCCCCGCCCTGCCCGCTTTGCGCCTAGGCCCCACTCTGAGAAAACGGCACCGTCGGATGACTGGGCCCACCGTCAGGGGAGATGGGCCGACGTTGTTCTTGCGCTTCTCAGATCCCTGCGTACCACTCGTATCCGCGGTCGGGCCAATAGCCCCCGTTACCGCCCTGGATGTCTGCGAAGCTGTCGACCATCTCGATCCGGCGTATGTATTTGGCCTGTTTATAGCCCAACTGTCGCTCGACCCGCAGTCTCAGAGGCGCTCCGTGCGGAACGCCCAGAACCTCACCGTTCATGTCGTAGGCCAGCAAGGTCTGGGGGTGACGGGCATCGACCAGGTCGATGCTCTCGTAATAGCGCGGCCCCTCCTCGGTCTGGGTCAGGGCGTCGAAACAGTGGAAGACGACGTATTTCGCCTCCGGCTTCAGCCCCGCCTCGTCGAGCAGGGTCTCCAGCCGCACTCCTGTCCACTGCCCGATCGCGGTCCAGCCCTCGACACAGTCGTGTTTGGTGATCTGGGTCCGTGCGGGGCGCGCTCGCAGCTCGGCCAGCGACAGCGACAAGGGCCGTTCGACCAGGCCGTCGATCTCCAGCCGGTAGTCGGCGAACCCGGCGTCCCGCAGGGCCACATAATCCGCCGCCGCCGGGGAGATAGAGCCGTTTGGCTTGAAGTCGGGGCTGATCTCGGCGACGTCGTACTCGGGGGCCAGGGCCTCGCGTGGGATCAGCAGGCGTTGGGAACGGCGCGTCAGCGCCTCGGCGGAAACCTTAAGCCGCTCACTGAACGAAACGCCGCGTTCGCAGGCTGCGAGGGCCATGACGCCTGCGGTCGCCAGGGCCCGACCAAGCCAGGTCCGACGGTTCATCGCCGACGCGCTCATTTCGTTTCTCCATCAGCGGGAGCGGTCGGCTCGAGCACGAACCAGCCTGTGATCATCGCCCGCATGTTGTTGTAGAACCCGGTCCAGATCACCAGCCCGACGTGGATGACGATGAAGCCCACGATCAATCCTGCCGAGATGAAATGCAGCGTCCGCGCAGACTGCCGCCCGCCCATGATCTCCAGCAGGATGCCGCCGATCGCGTTGAAGCCTGGCGACATCGACAGACCCGTGATCAGCATCATGGGGAGGATCACAAGGATCATCGTCACATAGGTCAGCTTCTGGATGACGTTATAGGTCCGCGCTTCCTCATCCTTCGGGAAGTGAAACCGGGCGTGTTCCTTCACGGAGCGCCAGAAACCCTTCAGGTCCATACCGGTCGGCCAGAGCCGCCGCCCGAACCGGCGGGTGATGAAGCCGTAGGCGAGGTAGATCAGGCCGTTGATGACGAACAGCCAGGCGAAGAAGAAATGCCAGTGTCGCGCTTCGGCCAGGTTGCGGCCCTGCGGGATCATCAGCCAGTTCGGAACCGTCGGGATCGTCAGCCACGGATCGGCGAAGGTGGTCCGTATGCCCCAGTCTAGATGCGGATGGGCCATCAGGATGTTCAGCCCGCTCATGAGCAGCACGACGACGGCCACGACGTTCAGCCAGTGGCTGATCCGGACCAGCACGGGATGGCGCCAGATGTCGGTGCGTCCGCCGGGCAGGGGCCGGTCGGCAGGCTCCTGGCTCGTCGTGGCGGGGGCCTCGACCCCGACCTCATCGAACGGACGATCAGTCATACAGTTCTCCCCCGACGGCCGGCGGACGGTCTCATGAACCCGTCCGGCGCGCAAACCGCCGTTTCCGGCGGTTTCGATTCTGCGACCAGAAAAGTTACACGGTCGCCTGATCGGGCAGATTTGAAGATGATGCGCCGCCACTTCAGGCGGCAAAGGTGGCGCCGATCATCGGTCACGGCCTGTCCTCAGCCGTGGGCATCTGGTCGGGGACCAACTGGCCGCCAGCGCACCGGCGGAGAGCAGGCCCTTTGTCGCTACCGAAGGCGGCCTGGATTGAGCGGCCGCTCGATTCGGCCGTCGACCATCACGACTCGGTCATCCGCCAGGCGGTCGGCGTCACGCGGGTCGTGCGAGACCAGCAGCATGGGAAGCGCCGTCTCGTCGCGCAGGGCGGCCAGCCAGGGGATCAGTTCGTCCCGCCGGGGCCCGTCAAGACCCGCGAACGGCTCGTCCAGCAGCAGCAGACGCGGATCCGACGCAAGGGCCCGGGCGATCGCCACCCGCCGCACCTCTCCGCCTGACAGGTTGCGGGTCCATCGCCCCAGAAGCGGTTCGAGCCCCAGCAGATGCAGGATCGGAGCGATCTCGATCGGACGCCCGGCAAAGCGCCGCCCGTAGTCGATATTGTCCGCCACGGTCAGATGCGGAAACAGGCGTGCGTCCTGAAACACGTAACCGATCCTGCGCCGATGGGGAGCCGGAATCTGGCCGGATGCGGCGTCCAGAATGGTCTCGCCGTCGACCACAAACCGCCCGGTCTCGACCGGAATCAGTCCGGCGATGGCGTGCAACAGGGTAGTCTTTCCGGCCCCTGACGCGCCTTCCACCGCCACGATCCGCGCGGCGCTAGCGAATCGCGCCTCGATGCGAAAATCGCCCCGCGACGCGACGATCTCGCACCGTATGGTCAAAGCACCGCGCTCCGTCGCAACAATCGACGATTGACCCATTCCGTCGCCAGCAGGGCGGCCACACAGACGACGACCGACAGCAGCGCCAGCCGCAATGCCGTCGTCTCGCCATCCACCCGCTGTAGCGCGGCATAGATGGCGACCGGGAGGGTGCGCGTCTCGCCGGGGATGGCCCCGACGAAGGTGACCGTGGCCCCAAACTCTCCGAACGCGCGCGCGAAACCCAGCAGTCCACCCGCGATCAGCCCCGGCAGTGCCAGCGGCAGGGTGACCGTAGCCAGCACCCAGTGGGGCGGGGCCCCCAGCGTGGCCGCAGCCTGTTCCACGCCCCGGTCGATGCCCTCAATCGCCTGCCGGATGGGGCGCACCATCAGCGGCAGGGCCATGACAGCCGCCGCCAGCGCCGCCCCGGTCCAGCTGAACGACAGGCTGATCCCGAAGGTCTCCGACAGCCAGCGGCCGACCGGTCCGCGCGCCCCGAACAGCAGCAGCAGCCCCAACCCGGTGACCACCGGCGGCAACACCAGCGGCAGGTTGACCAGCGCCTCCACCATCCACCGGCCGGGAAACGTCCCCCGCGCCAGCAGCAGCGCCAGCCCCGTCGCGACCGGCAGGGTCGCGATCGTGGCCACCGCTCCGACCCTCAACGACAGCGCCAGCGCCTCGATTTCGAACGCGGTCAAAGGCCCGAACAGGTCACCCATCGGCGCCGTCCAGCGCCGCCAACCGCGCAAGGGTCGGCGCCGCCGCCGTCTCCAGCTCGGCACGAAGCGTCTCATAGGCGGCCAGCAAGATTTCGCCGTGCTCGGTGAGCCGCGATCCGCCGCCCCGGGCCCCGCCCCGCACGGTCACTAAAGCCGGTCTCCCGGTCAAACCGTTGATCGCCTCCATCAGGGTCCATGCCCGGCGATAGGACATCCCCATCCGCCGCGCGGCCTCGCTGAGCGAGCCCGAGTCGCGGACATGGGCCAGAAGCTCCGCCTTGCCGGGACCCAGCCGGCCCTCGCCGATCCGGATCTGAAACCACAGCCGCGTCGACGTCATCGTCCCGGTCCGAATCCGTGGCGGGTGAACACCACTCGCGCCGCCTCCGACCGAAGAAAAGCCATCAAGGTCCCGGCCTCTCTAGCCGCGGTTGCCGTCAGGGCGGCCGGATAGGCGATGTCGGGCTGAAGCGCCGCCACAGGCACGTTGACGACGCGCGCGGCATCGAAACCCAGCGTGTCGCTGCGATAGACGATCCCCAGGTCGACGTCGCCCCGGGCCACGAACGCGCGCACGGCCCTGACGTCCCCCGCGAGGATCAGATTGGCCGACACGGCGTCCCAGGCACCTGACCGCTGGAGCATCTCGCGGGCATAGCGCCCCGCGGGCACGCTCTCCGGATCACCTATAGCGACCCGTCCGTTCCAGGAGAAGGACGCGACCGGGCGATCGGACGGCGCGATGACGACCAGACTGTTGGTCAGCAGGGTCACCTGGCTGTCGGCCCGGATCGCCCCCTCCCGCGCCAGTCGGCCCATCCAAAGGTCATCGGCCAGAACCACAAGGTCGGCGGGCGCTCCCGCCAGCAGCTGACGCGCCAGCTCTCCGCTGCCGGCGAACACGGTCCGCAAGGCCCCCCTCCCCTCAGCCTGAAACTTCGCAGCCAGTTCGGTCACAGCGTCGGTCAGCGAGGCTGCCGCGAACAGGGTGAGCGGCGCAGGCGCCGCGGGGCGACAGCCGGAAACGAGGGCCATCGTGATGGCCAGCATGCCGCGCCGCCCGATCATCGGTCCAGAAATGACTTTGCTCCGCCGTCGGCTTCGTTATGCTGATATGAGCATGACGGTCCTGCCCGCGTCCAGCCGCGTCGCAACGCCGATGGTCGACCCGTTCGGCCGGACGATCGACTATGTCCGTGTCTCGGTCACCGATCGGTGCGACCTGCGCTGCACCTATTGCATGGCGGAGCGGCAAACTTTTCTGCCGCGCGCCGAACTGCTGAGCCTCGAGGAGCTGGACCGGCTGTGCTCGGTCTTCGTCGGCCTCGGCACCCGCAGGCTGCGTCTGACCGGCGGGGAACCTCTGGTGCGGAAGGGGTTCATCGATCTTGTCGCGCGCCTTTCGCGGCATCTGGCTTCGGGGGCGCTGGACGAGCTGACCCTGACCACGAATGGCACGCGTCTGGCCGAACACGCCGATGCTCTGGCGGGCCACGGGGTGCGCAGGATCAATGTCTCGCTGGATACCCTCGACCCTGCCTCCTATCGGCGGGTCACCCGCGGCGGGGACCTGACGCAGGTACTTGAAGGGCTGGCGGCGGCCCGCGCCGCCGGGATCGCAATCAAGATCAACACCGTCGCGCTAAGACAGGACAACTGCACCGATCTGCCGGCGATGATCGAATGGGCGCACGGTCTGGGTATGGAAATCACCCTGATCGAGACCATGCCGCTGGGCGAGATCGAGGCCGACCGGACGGGCCAGTTCTTGTCGCTGAGCGACGTGCGCCAAGACCTTGAGACTCGCTGGACCCTGACGCCGCTGGTCCGGCGTACCGGCGGACCAGCCCGTTACGCCCGCGTCGAACAGACCGGCGGGACCGTGGGATTCATCACGCCCCTGACGCAGACGTTTTGCGGCGACTGTAACCGGGTGCGGGTGACGTGCACCGGGACGCTGTTCCTTTGCCTCGGTCAGGACGACCACGCCGAACTGCGCGAAACCCTGCGCGCTCATACGGACGACGGGCCGGTGGCCGAGGCCATCCGCGCCGCTGTTGCCAGGAAGCCGAAAGCGCACGACTTCCGAATCGGTCTGGACGAGGCCCCCGCCGTGCGTCGGTCCATGTCCGTGACGGGAGGCTGAGCGTGGCGCGTGTCCTTCTGTTCGGGGCCTTGGCCGATGCCGCCGGGTGGCGCGAGCGACACATCGAAGGCGACACGATCGAGGCCCTGCGCCGTCATCTGGCCGGAGACGAGCGGCTGGCGGAGCGGCTGGCTCGCCCGGGCGTGATGACGGTGCTGAACCAGGTGGTGGTGCGCGGCGATCATCCTGTCGAAACCGACGACGAGGTGGCCTTTGCCCCTCTGGTCAGCGGGGGCTGAGCATGGTCCGACTGGAGGCCCGGCCGATTGATCCTGCAGCGTTGCTTGACGGCTTCTGCCGCGACCGTACGAACGTAGGGGCGGTAGTCAGTTTCACGGGCCTGTGTCGGGCGGCCACAGAGGGCCAGCCGGTGACGACCCTGACCCTCGACGCATGGCCCGGCTTTACGGAGGCGGTCATGACCGAACTGGAGACGGAGACCCGCGCGCGCTTCGATATCATCGACGTGCTGGCGGTCCACCGGTGGGGCGATGTCGGGGTGGGCCAGCCCATTGTCTTCGTCGCCGTGGCGGCCGCGCATCGTCGCGCCGCCTTCGAGGCGGCCGACTTTCTGATGGACCAGCTCAAAACCCGTGCGCCCCTGTGGAAGCGCGAGGGCGGCCCGGACGGCCGTCGCTGGATCGAGCCTCGCCCGTCAGACCGCGCCGACGCTGCCCGATGGACCGAACTGGAGCCTGCCGAATGACCGACCCCCAGTCTTCTGACACTCTGCCCGCGCCCGGCGGCCGGCTGCTGCTCGATCAGGGCGTGACGCCGGTGCGCATCGCCGTCCTGACCATTTCGGACACCCGCGATCACGACAGCGACACCTCCGGCGCGATCCTGGCGGCACGGATCGAGGGGGCTGGCCATGTCTGCGTCGAAAGAGCCATCGTCCCCGACGCCGTGGACGCCATCCGGGCTCAGGTCAGGCGCTGGATCTCGGCAGGGACCGTCGACGCGATCCTGACCACCGGCGGCACCGGCCTGACCGGCCGCGACGTGACACCCGAGGCGCTGGAGCCGCTGTTCGACAAGCGGATCGACGGCTTCTCGGTGATCTTCCACACCGTCAGCTATCAGACCATCGGCCTGTCCACGCTGCAGTCGCGCGCGACGGCGGGTATCATCGACGGGGTCTTCGTCTTTTGCCTGCCCGGCTCCAACGGGGCCGTGCGCGACGGGTGGGACAAGGTCATCCGCTGGCAGCTCGACAGCCGCCACCGCCCCTGCAACCTGGTCGAACTGATGCCCCGGCTGCTGGAGGTCTGATGGCTGGCGATACGACAGGCCTCACCCATATCGACGCCGACGGCCGCGCCCGCATGGTCGACGTATCGGCCAAGGCCTTGACCGCCCGCGAGGCGCGGGCCGAGGGCCGGATCATCATGGAGCCCGCCACCCTGGCGCTGGCCCTGTCGGGAGCCGCAAAAAAGGGTGACGTGCGCGCGGTTGCTGAGATCGCGGGCGTCATGGGGGCCAAACGAACCGCCGACCTGATCCCCCTGTGCCATCCTTTGTCGCTGGACGCCGTCATTGTGACGGTCGAGGCCAGTCCAGACGGATCGGGCCTGTCGGTCTCGGCCACCACCCGCACGACCGGGCGCACGGGGGTCGAGATGGAGGCCCTGACGGCCGCGACGGTAGCCTTGCTCACGGTGTACGACATGCTCAAGGCCGTCGATCGCGGCATGACGATTGAGACGGTCCGGCTGGTAGCCAAGTCCGGCGGCACATCCGGCGACTGGACCCAGGCATGAGCCTTCCCACGGTTGCAGCCGCCCGGGCGGCCATGCTGGCGTCGGTCAGGGCGCTGCCTCCAGAGCAGGTGCCGCTGATCGAGGCCGACGGCCGCTGGCTGGCCGAACCGGTGACTGCGACGCGTGATCAGCCCCCCTTCGACGCCTCGGCTATGGACGGCTGGGCGGTACGGACAGCGGACCTCGGCATCGCGTCGCTGACTATTGTCGGGGAGAGCCTCGCCGGACGGGGCCGGGCCATGCCGTTGGGTCCAGGCGAGGCCGTCCGCATCTTCACCGGTGCACCGCTGCCGCCCGGCGCGGACCGTGTGGTGATCCAGGAAGAAGCGACCCGGGACGGCGACCGTCTGACGGTCCAGAGCGCGCCGGACTCACCGGTCTGGGTGCGCCCGCGCGGATCCGACTATGCTGCGGGAGCCGAGTTGCTGCAGGCGGGCCAGACGCTCAACCCCTGGCGGGTCGCGTTGGCCGCCTCAGCCGGTCGGCCCGACCTGACCTGCGCGCGCCGTCCCAGCGTGGCCATACTGGCCTGTGGCGACGAGGTGGTGGAACCCGGCAGCGCTCCCGGACCGCACCAGATCAACGACGCGGCGGGTCCGGGCGTGGCCCTTGTCGCCCGGCGCGCGGGGGCGGAGGTCCGCCGCCTGCCCCTCGTGGGAGACACGCTCGCGGGGATCGCCGAGACGCTGGCGACAACCGAAGCGGACCTGATCGTCACCATCGGCGGGGCCTCGGTCGGCGATCACGACCTGCTGAAGCCAGCCGCCCGATCAAGGGGGGCGATACTTCTGGTCGAGGGCTGCTCCATGCGCCCGGGCAAGCCGGTCTGGTTCGCCACCCTGCCGGACGGCCGGGCCATTCTGGGCCTGCCGGGCAATCCGGTGTCGGCTCTGGTCTGTGCGGAACTGTTTCTCACGCCGCTTCTGGCGGCCCTTCAGGGCGGGGCATCGGAACCGGCGTTTCAAATCCTGCCAGTCGCCGCGCCGATGCCCGCGAATGGGCCTCGGGACCACTACATGCGCGCCCGCGTCGTCCACGACCCTGAAGGCCAGCCCAAGGTCGAGGCGCTGTCCGATCAGGACTCATCGATGGTGAGGGCAATGGCCGCAGCAGACTGTCTGCTCCGGCGACCGCCGCATGCGCCTGCTTTGGCGACGGACGATCCGACACTGGTCCTGACCCTAGGCTCATGGAGGGGCTTGTCAGGTTAGCCGCGGCAAGTCGAAAGCCGCCCTGCCCTGCCGAAATCAGGCAACCGCGGCCGCCCAGATGGTCGCCGCATCTCAGATGACGCTGGATATTGAAGGTCGTGTAGGTCGCCGCGTGGGTGGTGAGCGCTCTCTGGGCTGAGGCCTTGGATTTGAACCGCTGCTGCTGCTGCCGTGCTCGTCTTCGGATCGGCAGGTGGGAGTTCTCGATCCGATTGTTCTCCCGAAGCCGACCGGGTCGATGCAGATGACTCAGATCCAACTGATCCAGAGCCGCGCCGTATGAGGCGAGGCCGTCGGTTGTGATCGTCCGCAGGTCGATCGGCTGGTTGTGAAGGAGACGCCTCAGCAGCGTCAGCGACGCCTCTGTATCCCGCCGGCGCTGGACCACGAGGTCGAGGACCTCGCCGTCGTCATCGACAGCCCCCCAAAGATACACCGCTTGCCGCCGATGTTGCAGACCATCGCGTCCAGGCACCAGCGCGGCGAGGGAGTTGGCTGACGGCGCTTCAGCCGCCTCGCGATCTCCGGCTTACGCTGCGTTCTGTGGAGACAAATTCGCATTAAGGTGACAGCACCGTCATGCAGGCTCCTCGATCGGCAAGGCCGCGGCTCCGACGGCTCCGAGACTACGTAGGTCGAGAAACGCCTGGAGGACAGCTTTGCGAAACCTGGGGTCGGCGGACAGCGAGGGCGGAAATACCGCCTGCAGATCCAGCAGGGCGGCGACCCTGTCACGGTCATCAGTCGCGCCGGCAAGACGGCGTGCCGTCTCGGTCGCCAGGGGGTCCTCGACAACGACGACGTCGCCCACCTCCGTGCGACCCTCCTGCCACCGCATCCAAGCCGCGATGGCCAGGGCGAGAGCGGGAATGGGCCGACCGGCCGAAAGGCGCGCCGCGGCGGTCGCAAGAAGTCGCTGCGGCAACTTCTGGGACCCATCCATGGCGATCTGATGGGTTCGATGACGCAGGGCCGCGTTCGAGAACCGCGCCATCAGCTCGGCCCGATATTTCGCGATATCGAGATCGGGTGGCGGCTCGAGCGTAGTCTCGGCCTCGTCCCATAGGCGCTCTACGAAGGCTTTCAGGATGGGCACGGCAACCGTCTGATGCACGTAGTCCAGTCCGGCGAGCGCACCGAGGTATGCGAGGGAGGAGTGCGCCCCGTTCAGCAGACGCAGCTTTGTGTCCTCCCAGGGGCCGACGGTCTCCGTCAACTGCACCCTGAACCGGGCGAAGTCTGGCCGCTCTCCGGCGAAGCGATCCTCAATGATCCATTGAGTGAAGGGCTCGGTCTTGACCATGCCGAGGTCGACGACGCCCAGTTCGACGCTCAGCTCCTCGATGTCGGCGCGTGTCGTGGCCGGTACGATCCGGTCGATCATGGTCTGGGGGAAGGCCCCCTCGGCCGCGATCCAGTCATGGAGTTCAGGATCGATCCGCCCCGCCATCTCGAGCACAGCCGAGCGGATGCGTGCGCCGTTGTGCGGAAGGTTGTCGCACGAGATCACCGTGAAGGGCGCCAAGCCCCGCCGGCGGCGCAGACGCAGCGCGGCAGTCACGAAGCCAGGCGCGGTGACGGGCGTCGACAGATCTGACAGATCGGCGGCGATGGCCGGGTCGTCCAGCTTCAGGCTTCCGGATGCCGGATCCAGGCAATAGCCCTTCTCGGTCACTGTCAGGGTGACAATGTGAACCTCGGGCGACCCCATGACCTCCACGAGCGAAGCGGGATCGTCGGCGGCGACGCGAACATCCTGAACGGCGCCGACGATCCGTAGAGACCTTTGGGTCCCGTCCTCGATCACAACGGTGTAGAGACCCTCCTGCGGCACCAGCTGATCGCGCACGTCCGGCGATCGCAGCGAGGCGCCAATCACGCCCCAACGCAGGTCGCCTGCATTCAGGGCATCGTCGAAAACGACGGCCTGATGCGCCCGGTGGAAGGCGCCGATGCCCAGATGCACTACGCCGGTCCGAACCTGGCTTCGGTCATATCCCGGAACCGCCACCTGCGCAGGCAGCGCCGCCAGCGCCCGGTAACCGAGCCGCGGCCCTCTCATAGCTTGTAGGCCGCCTTCACAAGATCATAGGTCAGCGCCCGCGCGAGGTCATGAGCCTCGTCCTCCTCGAGCCGGTGCTCGACCACCAGCCTGGCCATGAAACCGCAGTCCATCCGCCGCGCGACGTCGTGCCGGGCAGGAATGGACAGGAAGGCACGGGTGTCGTCGTTGAAGCCGACAGTGTTGTAGAAGCCGGCAGTCTCGGTGACCTGTTCGCGGAACCGACGCATGCCTTCCGGACTATCGTGGAACCACCAGCTGGGCCCGAGTTTCAGCGCCGGATAGTGACCCGCCAGGGGGGCCAACTCGCGGCTGTAGGTCGTCTCGTCCAGGGTGAAGAGGATGAGCGACAGCCGCGGGTCCGAGCCGAAGCGATCGAGCAGAGGCTTCAGCGCGCGGACGTAATCGGTACGCGTTGGAATGTCCGCCCCCTTGTCGCGGCCGAAATGCCGGAACACGGCGGCGTTGTGGTTACGGAAACTGCCGGGGTGCAGCTGCATGACGAGGCCATCGTCCACGCTCATCGCCGCCATCTCGGTCAGCATCTGGCCTCGGAACAGCTCGGCATCGCTCGCAGTCGCCGGACCGGTCGAGACCCGTTTGAACAGGGCTTCTGCCTCGACGGCGGGCAGGTCTGCAGTGAAAGCTGTCGGGTGCCCGTGATCTGTCGAGGTCGCGCCTAACGCGGCGAAGACCGCCCGCCGGTCGCGCAGCGCGTCGAGATAACCGGACCAGCTCAGGGTGTCGCGCCGGGTCAGATCGGCCAGGACTGCGAGGTTGGCATGAAAGCCCTCGTAGTCCGGATCGAGCACCGGGTCAGGCCGGAACGCGGTCAGCACCCGACCCCTCCAGCCGGAGGCACGGATCGCCTGATGGTGTTCGAGGGTATCGATCGGGCTCTCGGTCGTCGTCAGAACCTCGATATTGTGACGCTCGAACAACGCGCGCGGACGGAACAGTTCGGTCTTCAGCGCGGCGTCGATGACGTCGTAATAGTGGTCCGCCGTCTCGGTGGAGAGCCGAACCTCGATGCCGAAAACCTCGGCATAGACCCAGTCGTGCCAGATACGGGACGGGGTGCCGTGGAACAGGTGGTACCGCTCGGCGAACCGCCGCCAGATCTTGCGCGGGTCCGTCTCTATGGTGCCGCCGTCGACGCATGGCACGCCCAGATCCTCCATCGGCACGCCCTGGCTGAAGAGCATGCGAAAGACATAGTGGTCCGGGGCGATCAGCAGCTCGGCGGGGTTGGCGAAGGGCGCATCGCCGGCGAACCACGATGGATCCGTATGGCCATGCGGGCTGATGATCGGCAGGTCCCGGATTTCCGCGTGCAGCCTGCGAGCGACCGCGCGCGTATCAGCGTCCGATGGAAACAGCCGGTCGGGGTGGAGGTGAAGCGGCTTGATCACGACGGGGCCTCGCAGCAGTGACATGGCAGGCAGTATCCGCCTGCGGTCGCGGACGGGGGAAGAAGACACCGGTTACCACGACTTGCAAGAGCGCAGCGTGGTACTGACAGGTTAAGTCTGCCGAGCCGAAAACGCCTCTCTCCTTCCCGCTTCAGCCAGCCGGAGTCGCCGTCGCCCAGGCGTCGTTTGACTGCCCTCGCAGGGTACGAAGGATGGCTCGGGAGATCAGGTGGGTCGGCTGATTGAATGCGTTGTAGATAGGACTGTGGCGGGAGAGGAAATGCTGGGCTGAGCCTTGCGACTTGAACTTCTGCTGTTTGCGTTCTCGTCGTCGGATCACGAGGTGAGAGTTCTCGGCGGGATTGTTCTCCCGCATCCCGCCAGGACGGTGGCGGGCCTGGAGACCAAGCACCTTCATCGCCGCCCGGTCTGAAGCCCGCTTATCCGTGACGATGGACTCCGGATCGATCCCGGTGTTGCGGAGCAGTCGGCGCAGGAACGTCAAGGTGGCCTGCTTGTCCCGGCGCTTCTGCCCCAGAACGTCGAGCACCTCGCCTTCGTCATCCACTGCCCGCCACAGATACATCCGCCGGCCACCGATCTTCACGACGACCTCACCGAGGTGCCAGCGACCCGTTGGTGGACCGCGGCGTCGGCTCAGGTTGGCCGCGTTCAATGGTCCGAACTTGATGACCCGGCAGCGGATCGCCTCGCGACTGACCTCGATCCCGCGCTCCGAGCTGGAGTCCATCGAGGCGGTCCTCGCCATGGTTTCGTCCGGCCTCGGCGTTTCGATCATCCCGCAGGCGCGGGGCGCCATGGTCGACGCCTATCCCGTGCGCCAGATATCACTCGGCAAGAACGCCCCGACCCGACAGATCGCCTTCGCGTGCCGCGGCGCAGACTTCGACAACCGGCGGGTCTCGGCGCTCCGCGATGCCTTCAAGCTCAGCTATGAGGCCGCCTCGGCTTGAATTTGCTCAGTCAGGTCAGCGAGGCGGTCTACTCCCGCCTGACCCCCGCTCGTCGCCGGGGCGCTGTCCGCCCAGATCACCGTCGGCGCAGGTGACCCTTCTTCGTGTCGTGGAACAACGTGAGATCCAGCCTCTGGGCGCGTCAGGGGCGCGCCAGCTGGACCTGCGGATTCTTGCCTCGTGCAAGTCGGACCTGAAGC
>NZ_JAFCVJ010000037.1:0-19571 GCF_049896985.1 Brevundimonas sp. SL161
AGGCAGGCCCAGAGCGTTGCTGCGGAGATGGATCTTGGTCGAGAAGCCACCGCGAGAGCGGCCAAGACCCTGGTCCTGATCCCCTTTTTTAGCGGGCCGGCGGCGTGCTGATGGGCGCGGATGATGGTGGAATCGATCATCTGGACGCTGGCGTGACCTTCGCCGGTCTCGTTCAGCGCTTCCAGCATGACGTCCCAGGTCCCCGCCTGTGTCCAGCGCCGGAACTGGCGATAGACCGAGTTCCATGTCCCGAAATGGCTGTGCAGATCACGCCATGCAGCCCCCGTCCGGGCGATCCAGAACACCCCGTCCAGCACCAGCCGGTGATCGCGAGGCCGCCGCCCCCTCCTTGGCCCCGTCTCGACCACGAACGGCTCGAAGAACGCCCACTCCGCATCCGACATCAAACCACGAACCAAGGCTGCTCTCCGCAAAGAACAGCCTTGAATCAGCGATCAAGCGATTTGGGAATCCTCTTTGTCCACACGGCCTAGGCCGTAAAGGTCACGTAATCTCGTCGTCGAGACAAGGTCGTCACTCGCGCCCAAGAGGCGGACCGTAGCCGGCCGCACCGCGCGACAAGGCGGCTTCAGAATGCAAATCGAACCGGCTCATTGGACGGGCTTCCTTTGAAGGGTTGGGCTTGTGACGGCCTGCGGCTTTGCAAACGGCACGGTGCAGAGCGCAACCAAGGTCAGAACGGCAATCATCGCCCAGGCCTCGTTGATGGCGTGAACGAGCGCCAGTTTCTCGACGAGCGGGGCCAGTACGGCGGCCGTACCTGCGTCGATCGGCTGGCCGATCCGGCTGGCGAAGACCGATGCGGGAATACCCAAGGCTTGGGCCGTCTCGACATCTCCGGCTTGCAGCCGCGCGACGATCTGGCGGCCCAATACCGGTGCCCGGCCGTAGATGACGGTGTCGATCAGGGCCAGACCGATGGCGCCGCCCAGGTTTCGCATCAGATTGAACAGGCCACTGGCGTCCGGTACCTCGCCCGGCGGGAGGTTGCCGAGTGCCAAACGCGTCGGGGGCAGCATGCACAGCATGATCGCGACGCCGCGAAGAATCTGAGGCCAAAACATCTCGTCGAAATCGGTCGTAGACGTCTGGAAGGCGCTGAGACCGAGGCCCAGGGCGAACAGGGCGAACCCCATGGCGGTCATCAACCGCGCATCCATCCGGCGCTCCATGACGACGGCGACCGGCGCCGTGGCGAGCTGTGCCAAGCCCGTGACCAGCATGATCGTTCCGATCGCCAACGGCCCATGGCCCCGCACAAAGGCCAAAAAGACCGGCATCAGATAGACCGAGCCGAACAGACCGATGCCCAGCACGAAGCTCAGAACGCAGCCGATCGCGAAGCTGCGGTTCGACAGGGTCTTCAGCTCGACCACGGGATGGATGGCAGTCAGACTTCGCCTCACGAACGCGACGCCGGAGGCCAGCGACAGAGCCGCCAGGCCCATCACCAGGGGCGACGCCCAGCCGCGTTGAGGGGCCTCCTTCAGCGCAATCTCAAGTGCGGCGAGCGCCAGGGCCATCAGGATCAGGGAGACGAAGTCCAGGCGGCGGACCGACGCAGGGTCGGCGCGTTCACGCGGCAGCAGCCAGACCGCCAGCACGGCGCAGATCATGCCGGGCGCGAGATTGATCAGAAACAGCCAGTGCCAGGAGTAGGTCTGTGTGATCCATCCGCCCACGATCGGACCAACGGTGGGTGCCAGCACCGCAAGGACGCCCGCGATGGTGGTCGCGATCCCCTGCCGGCTCTGCGGGAACAGCAGGAAGACCGCGGAGAAGACGCCTGGAATTAGAGTGCCGCCCGAGAAACCCTGGATTACCCGCCAGAAGATCAACGTCTCAAAGTCATTGCTCAGCGCGCAGCCCAGCGAGGCCAGGCTGAACACACTGATCGCGATTACGAACAGCCATCGCATGGTCAGGGCGCGAGTCAGGAAACCGGTCAGCGGGATCGCGATGACCTCGGCGACGAGATAAGCGGTCTGGACCCAGCTCATCTGGTCGGGCGCGACGCCGATAGCCGCCTGGATCGTCGGCAGGGCAGTCGCCACGACCTGAATGTCCAGGATCGCCATGAACATGCCGACGCACATGACGATGAAGCCAACCCACAGGGTAACGGCATTGACCGGGTTAGGCGTGACGCTTGATGTCATCGAAACTTGCGGGGAGATCGGTCGAGGGCGGTTTCACTATGCATGATCAATCCAGACGCCTGCCGCGTGATAAAGTCACGCCCGATCAGTCGACTGGAACCGAGGCCGGACGCATGATGTTCCGCAACGTCGCCGCTCGCGATGATTTCCAGATGGAGATCGATAAGGCGGTGGGAGCCATTGATGACCGCGCCCGTCGCCCTGCTGTCCATCGGGACCGCTGACGCCCCCCATGATATGCCCCAGGCCGCCGTCGCCGAGGTGGCCCGGCGGTTGTTTCAGGACCGGTTCCCGCAGTTCGACCGCATGGCCAAGGTGTTCGACACGGCTGGAATTCGTCATCGCCAATCGGTCATGCCGATCGAATGGTACACGACGCCGAGGACCTGGCCGGAACGCACCGAAGCCTATCTGGTCGGAGCGGTCGATCTCTACAGCCGGGCGGCGGAAAACGCCCTGTCCGGTGCCGGGCTAACCGGGGCCGAGGTCGATATCATCGTCACCGTCTCGTCGACCGGGATTGCCACACCCAGCCTCGACGCCCGTGCCATGGGGCGTCTGGGGTTCCGATCGGATGCGGCGAGAATCCCCGTGTTCGGACTAGGATGCGCCGGAGGCGTCGCAGGTCTGGCGATCGCCAGTCGCCTGGCGCGGGCCAGTCCGGGCGCGGTGGTGCTTCTGGTCGCGGTGGAGGTCTGTACGCTGTCGTTCCGGATGGAGAACCTGACCAAGGCCGACATCGTGGCCACGGCCCTGTTCGGTGACGGCGCTGCGGCCTGCATCCTGCGTTGCGGAGAGGGCGGTTTCGCCCACGTCGAGGCGACCGCAGAACACACCTGGCCCGACACGCTCGACATCATGGGCTGGCGGGTTGAACCCGAAGGGCTGGGGGTCATCTTCGCCCGTGCCATCCCACCTTTCGCGCGCGAGCATTTGCGTCCGGCCATGGACCGGATGTTGGCCGCCGATGGAAACCGCGTCGAGGACATCGACCGCTTCATCTGCCATCCTGGCGGCATGAAGGTGATCGACGCAATGGAGGCTTCGCTGTCGATGGACCAAGGCAGGCTGGATCATGAACGCGCGGTGCTGGCCGACCATGGAAACATGTCGGCGCCGACCGTGCTTCACGTCCTGAACCGTGCCCGGCACTCCGGTCTGCCCGAGCGGTCTGTGGTCACGGCTTTGGGACCGGGCTTCACCGCCAGTACCGTCACATTGAGCAAGGCGGCATGATCGCCTCGATCGTCATTCTGGTGCTGGTGACGGTCCAGCGGCTGGGCGAGCTGGTGCTGGCACGGCGCAATACCACGAGGCTGCTGGCAAACGGTGGGCTGGAGACCGGGGCAGGCCATTACCCGCTGATCGTAGGGTTGCACGCGGCTTGGCTGATAGGCCTATTCGTCCTGGCGTGGGATCAGCCGGTGAACTGGATCTGGATGGGAGTTTTCGTCCTGCTGCAGCTCGCCCGCATCTGGGTCATAGCCTCGCTCGGCGGCCGCTGGACGACGCGGATCATCACGGTTCCGGGCGAGACCCTGGTGCGTCGCGGTCCCTATCGGTTCTTGTCCCACCCAAACTATGTGGTCGTGGCGTTGGAGATCGGCGTGTTGCCGCTGGCGTTCGACCTTGTGGCCTATGCCGTCGTGTTCTCCATTCTGAATGCCGCTGTCCTAACGATCCGCATAAGGGGAGAGAGCCGCGCGCTGGCGGGGACCGGAACCCCGGAAGTTTAGCATATGCTTGTGTCGGGCTTGGGAGCATTAAAGGGTGCTGTCAGGCGAACGATAAAAGGTCTCCGGTATTTGTGGCGTAAGCCACTGACGGGGATCATATTTCGTGAAGTCGATTTCGTTCAATCGCCACCGGTTTCCGGCAGATGTGATCCGGCATGCCGTCTGGCTGTACTTTCGCTTCAGCCTCAGTTTTCGTGACGTCGAGGAGCTGCTGGCGCAACGGGGGATCGACGTCAGCTATGAGACGATCCGCTGCTGGACGATCAAGTTCGGACCGCTGATCGCGAGGCGGCTGAAGCGCCGTCGGCCAGCCCCATCGCCTCGCTGGCATCTGGAAGAGATGGTCTGTTCGATCGGCGGAAGGCGGATGTATCTGTGGCGCGCCGTCGACGACGAAGGCGAGGTCCTCCACCTCCTGGTCCAGCGCCGGCGGGACACGGACGCTGCGTTGAAGCTGCTCACGCGTCTCCTTCACAACCAGCCGGTCGAGCCGCACACGATCACAACGGACGGCCTGGCATCATACGGCGCAGCTCTGGACCAACTGGACTTGAGGCATCTCCATCGACCGGGCCGGCTTCGCGAGAACAATCGGGCAGAGAACTCCCACTTGCCGATCCGACGACGAGAACGACAGCAGAAGCGGTTCAAATCCCAAGCCTCAGCCCAGAGATTCCTCACCACCCACGCAGCGATCTACAACACCTTCAACATCCAGCGTCATCTGATCAGCAGACCAACCCTTCGCTGCTTCCGCGCAGAAGCCGATGAGGCTTGGGCGGCCGCCGTTGCCTGATCGGGCCGCGGGGTAGGGGGCTTTCGACTTTGCAAAGTTAACCTGTCAGGCCCGCCGCTTGGGCGGCTGCGGTTGTCTGAAACTGGGCGGGGTAGGGCACGTTTCAACTTGGCTCAGTTGCCCTGACAGACCCAGTTAGCCTGATGGGGTGGACGGCCCCTGTGTCCGGCGTCGAGTGCGCCATAGTGTGGTCGTTGCTTATGCGGCCACAGAACAGGAACCGTCCACCATGATGACTACCACGATCGGCCTCGACCTCGCCAAGAGTGTCTTCCAGGTTCACGGCGTCAGTTCGGAGGGGCAGGTCACTGTCCGTCGGAAGCTGCGCCGCGGCGAACTCATGGGCTTCTTTCGGGATTTGCCCCCGTGCCTGATCGGCATGGAGGCCTGCGCGACCGCCCACTACTGGGCCCGCGAGCTGTCAGCCCTGGGCCATGAGGTGCGGCTGATGCCGCCGAGCTATGTGAAGGCCTATCTCCGTCGCCAGAAGAACGATGCGGCTGACGCCGAGGCGATCTGCGAGGCCGTCACCCGACCGACGATGCGGTTCGTGCCGGTGAAGAGTGCGGAGCGTCAGGCAATCCTGACCCTGCACCGGACCCGAGAGCTTTTGGTACGCCAGAAGACGACGTTGATCCGCGCGATCCGTAGTCATTGCGCCGAGTTCGGCCTCGTGGTTCCGCAGGGCGCGCGGCGGATCTTCGACCTCCTGCAGTTGGTACGAGAAGCCAGTCCTTCGGCGCTTCCGGAGACCGCCGTGCTGACCATGCAGATGCTCGGGGTCCAACTCGAGGCTCTGGCAGTGCAGATCCGCACCCTCGAGCGACGCCTGCTCGCCTGGCATCGACAGAACCAGACCAGCCAGCGCCTTGCCACCATCCCCGGGGTCGGCATCATCACATCGACCGCCCTGGCGGCCAGTATCAGCGATCCAGGCCTGTTCCGGTCAGGTCGGGAGTTCGCGGCCTTCCTGGGCCTGGTCCCTCGGCAGAACTCATCCGGCGGCAAAGATCGCCTGGGCCGCATAACCAAGAAGGGCGATGGCTATCTGCGCAAGCTCCTGGTGGTCGGAGCGACGTCGGTGATCCGACGCGCCCGAACCGGGGTGACGCCATCCGCTGGCTGGGTCCAGTCGTTGCTCGAGCGTCGGCCATCCCGCGTCGTCACGGTCGCCATGGCCAACAAGACCGCGCGGATCGCCTGGGCCGTCATGGCGCGCGGCGAGAGTTACAGGGCCATGGCCACGGTCTGAATGAGATCGCGACGGACCGTCGGTCCGCCGCTCCGAACTGGAAGGGTGCAAACGGGTTGATGATGATCAGATAGCGGCCGCAGGCCAGGAAAACCCGAGGCGCTGTCGGAGCCCTGAGCTCGATACCCTGATTGGGACCTGGTCCAGCGGACTCCATCAGGGCCAGCGGCCATCGACGCCGCACAAACAGGCCGGACAGATGACCGCACCACCCAGATTGTCACCTCAATCCAAATTCATCCTTGCAGTGCAGGGGCCGTCCACAGATGACAGCGCCGCGCCGACTGATAAGCCTACGGCGCCACACGCATCCCGGAAACCATCATGTTGGCATAGGTTTCGCCGATTTCGCGGGCGGTCTGATGCGAGGTCTCGGGGCGGAACCAGCGATGGGTCCAGCCGACGACGCCCAACATCCCGTAAGCGACGATGCGCGAGGGGCCGACGTCGCGCAAGGTGCCGTCGGTATAGCCCTCTTCGATGATCTCGATGAAAGCGTTCTCGATGATGCGGTTCACCTGGCGCATGTCCGAGGACCATTTTGAACGGGTGCCGGACACACGGCTGAGGTTCTCGCGGATATAGATGAACAGGAGGGGATAGTGCTCGCCATAGGATTCCATGATCGCGACGATCAGGTTCCACAGCTTGTCCGGAGCGGGCAGTGGGCTCGCTGCGATATCGGTGGCGATCTGGGAGTTGCGTTCCGCGACGGCGCGCAGCACCTCGTCGAACAACTCTTCCTTGGACGAGATGTAGTAATAGACCGAAGCGCGATCGATGCCGAGTTCGGCAGCCACGGCGCTGATGCTCGCGCCCTGCAGACCCAAGCGGTCAAAGACGCGAACCGCTGCCTCAGCGATCTCGCGGCGACGCCGCTTGTAAGCGTCGGAGCTTTCTTCCTTTGCCGCCTTCCGGCGTTTGCCGATGCCGCTGGTCTTGTCGCTTGTCGGACTCATGTCAGAGCCTGATTAGCGAGGGATGGCCGAAAGACCAAACAGGTGAGGTCATCAACCGCGTGGACCGCCCGCCACGAACAGCACCTGACCTGACACAAACCCTGAGCGTACATCGGCGAAGAACGAGACCGCATTGGCGACGTCGTCGGGCTGGCCCGGGCGACCGGCGGGGATATCGCGCACGATATCTGCGACCATCGCCTCGAAGGTCACCCCCAGCCGTTCGGCGACAGCAGTGGTCATCGGGGTTACGACAAAGCCGGGTGCGACGACGTTGGCGGTGATGCCTGACTTGCCCATCTCCAGCGCCAAGGTCTTGGTCAGGCCGATCAGCCCAGCCTTGGCTGCGGCATAGTTGGCCTGTCCGTAAGCGCCCAAAGCGGCAATGCTGGAGAGGTTGACGATCCGTCCGTGGCCTTGGCGGCGCATCGCGGGCTGGACCGCGCGGCACATCAGGAATGCCCCGCGCAGGTTTACATCCTGTACAACCTGCCAGTCATCGAGCGTCATCTTGGCCAGGGTCTTCTCGCGCAGGACGCCGGCGTTGTTGACCAGAACGGCGGGCGGTCCCAGCGCGGCTTCGGCCGCTTCGACAGCGGCCTGGACTGAACCTTCGTCGGAGACATCGACGGCCACGGCGATGGCCCGACGCCCTAGCGCCTGGATTCGCTGAACGGTGTCAGCGCAGGCCTGCGTCCGAAGGTCCATTACGGCGACATCGCAGCCGTCCCGGGCCAGGCGTTCGGCGATGGCGGCGCCGATGCCGCGCGCGGCTCCGGTCACTAGGGCGACGCGGGAGGGTTCGCTCATGACAGGCCCAGACGTTCGATGGCCATGCGCGACAGCAGGAATTTGCGCGGTCGCCCCGACGGCGTGAGCGGCACCTCTTCCACCTTGATCGGCAGGACATGGCGCGGCACCTTGAAGCGTGCGAGCCGTTCGGCGCACCAGTCGATTAGGGCCTGAGGCTCCAGCACGTATCCCGGGCGCGTCACGATGAAGGCAATGCCGATCTCGCCCATGCGGTCATCTTGCACGGGGGCGACGTGAGCCTGCAAGACGGACGGGTGGCCCATCAGCACGTCCTCGATCTCGGAGGGCGTGACCTGTTCGCCGCCGCAGCGGTAGCTTTCCTTAACCCGCCCGACCAGGCTCAGATAGCCGTCCGCATCGATCCGGCCGAGGTCGCCGGTGTGCAGCCAGCCGTCGGCGTCGAAGGATTCTGCGGTCGACTCGGGCTTGTCGAAATAACCCGCGGTGACGCCGGGGCCTCTGGCCATCAGCTCGCCGACCTCACCGGGGGCCAGCACCGCGCCGGACTGTGGGTCGACCACGCGATAGTCGACGATGCGGTTGCCGATGGCCGGATCGCCCGCCGGCCCGACGTCGCGCAGGCGACCGTTGGTGGCCTTCAGGCGGTCGGCTGGATCGTCCGGCCGGGTCACCGTGGTCGAGGCCGTGCATTCGCTCATGCCATAGCCGGTGGTGATCTCGATGCCGTCGAAGGTCGCCAGAATACGATCCCACAGACCGGGCGGGGTGCGCCCGCCCGAGGACAGCATCCCTTTGAGCGACGCCGTATCGACCGGTGTGTCGGCCAGGGTATCCAGGATGGCCAGTGTCATCGTCGGGATCAACAGCAGGTCGGTCACCCTGTGGCGCTCGACGGCCCGCAGCGTTTCGCGCGGATCGAACTTCAGGTGCGGCACGATCGCCCCGCCGACGAACAGGGCCGCGAGCAGGCCTTCGACATAGCCGTACACATGGTTCATCGGCAGGCTGAAATGGATACGTCTTCCGTCCTCGAACGCACGCGCATAGGCACTGCCGAAGGCCGCGCGCAGCAGCATGTCATGGGTCAGCACCACGCCCTTGGGCGAACCGGTCGTGCCCGAGGTGTAGATGATGTCTGCGGGGGCCGCCGGGTCGACCTCGGGAAGCGCGCCCGCACCGTCGTGGAGGTTTTCGAACGTGGTCGCTCCGGCCCGCCCGCCGCCTTCGGCCTCGAAGACCGTGACCGAGCGCAGGTCGGGCTGAGCCGTGCCGCCTCCGTCGATCTCCCAACCCGGGGCGATCTCGTCCAGCATCTCCAGGTAATCGAGGTCACGAAACCGGTCCATCGTGACCAGCATGACGGCCCGCGACTGGCGCAGCACATAGGCCAGTTCGTCCCGGCGGTTGAGGATGTTGACCGGAACGGCCACGGCACCGATCGCCGCGATCGCGAACTTCAGGGCGGCGAAGGCGGGGTAGTTGGCCATGACCAGGGCAACGTGCTCGCCCGGCCGGACCCCCGCGGTAACCAGCCCTCCGGCGACCGCTGCGGCCCAGTCGGCCATCTGGCGATAGGTCCAGGTCCGGGCGTCCGTGATCAGATAAGGTCGGTCCGGATGCATCCCCGCCGCATGGGTCAGCATTCCGTAGAGGGTGCGCGGTTGCCAGGGATCGAAGCGCCGAGCCGTGGCGGCCTGACGTTCGGCGACGGAAGGATGGGACGCTCTAGCAGGCATGATCGGCTCGTTGACGCTCTCAAAAGCCATGGTCAGGGGTTCAGGATCTCGTGGTGCCTGCGATAGTCGGCCCGTCCCCATCCGAACGCCAGCGCCGCGAATAAGGTCGAGATCGACAGGGTGATGCCGAGCGACAACCCGAGCGCGCTTTCCGAGCGGAACACGAAGTCGTTCAGCAGTCCGGGCAGTAGCGGCCCCATGGTCAACCCGCCCAGGTTTGCGACGAACAGGATCAGCGCGAGGGCCTGGCCTCTGACCTGGTTGGGCAGGACCATCTGCGAGGCCGCGTAACAACTGCCTGCCGGCATGGCCAGAAGGACGACCCCGACCGCGAAGACCGCGACCGTGGCGGTGGCTGAAAAGCCCTGGGCCCAGATCAAGGCTCCGAAGGCGAGGGTGCCAAGGATGGAACTGACCGTGGCGATGCGAAGCGCGGCGTCGCGGCGACCCGCGACCAGGCCGCTATCGCTGAGGCGTCCGCCCATCAGCATGCCGAAGCTGCCCCCGATCAGCACGACCAGACCCATGACCAGACCGGTCTGTTGCGGCGTCCAGTCGAACGAGCGCTGCAGAACGCCGGGCGACCACAGCATGAAGGCATAGAGGGCGACGGCCTGGAACATCAGGCCGAGTGCGATCGAGGCGACAGCCACGCGGCGCTTGGCGATCTCGGCGAGCGTCTCGCGGATCGTCAGGCGTGCGACGGCTCCGTCGGCGGCGACGATGACCTTGCGTCGGGCGGGCTCGCGCAGTGTCAGGACCCACAGGGCGACCAGCAGACCGGGGATGCCGGTGACCAGGAAGGTCGCGCGCCATGAGGCGACCTCGCCGAAGATCGGCAGGGTCAGGGTCGCGGTCTGGGTGACCAGCTGCACCACCAGTCCCCCGACCAGCAGCGCCAGGCCCGAACCCAGATAGATGCCGACGCCATAAAGGCTCATGGCTGCGCCCAGTTTCTCGTTCGGGAAGGTGTCCGAGATCATGGAGACGGCGGCGGGCGCCAGGGTGGCTTCGCCTACACCCACGCCCATGCGGGCCAGGAACAGCCCGGGATACCCCATAGCCACCGAACAGGCTGCGGTCATCAGGCTCCAGAAGAAGACGCCCGCGGCGATGATGTTTCGACGATTCAGCCGATCGACCAGCCGTCCCGCCGGCAGGCTGACGATGGTGTAGAACAGCGAGAAGGCCAGCCCGCCCAGAAGGCCGACCTGAGTGTCCGACACCGCGAACTCGGCCTTGATCGGACCGACCAGCAGGCTGAGGATTTGGCGGTCGATGAAGGACAGGGTGTAGCAGACCGTCAGAACCGCAACCGTGTACCAGGCATAGCCGGTGGCGGGCGGGGCTCTTGACGACGAAACCGCCGGATCTTTCGATCCGGCGGCCTGGGTCGTGTCTGTCATCAGAACTTGGCCGAGAACTGGAGCGCCACTTCGCGGCCCCGCGCAACGACGCCTCGCTGCTCGCCGATCGCGCCGGGCACGCTGGCTCCGCCCGTCCGGTCCGCCGCATAGAGGATGTAGTTCTCGTCCGAGAGGTTGCGCCCGATCAGTTGCGCGGTATAGCGCCCGTCCGGCGACGTTACCGTCACCCCGGCGTTGTAGCGCCAGAAGGCCTCCTGCAGTGTGGCGGGAGCCATGGTTTCCGCCGCATAGTAGCTGTCGCTGTAGAAGCCGTCGCCGGTCAGGGCCACGCCGAACCCGGCGATCTGGGTTTCATAGGTGAAGCCTGCGCTTCCCGACCACTGGGGCGCGCGGGCGGGTGCGCGGCCATCGAAGTCCTGTTGCAGGGTCAGGGCCGTCGTGTTGACGAACGAGCAGTTCGTCGGAGCCACCGCCGTCGCCCGCACCGTGCCGGTCGGGAAGGCGTAGGAGTAGCACTGCCCCACGAAGTCGTTGAACTGTGCATCAACGTAGGCGATCGCCCCGCGCAGCGACAGGGCATCTGTGGCCTGCCAGACGCCGTCGGCCTCGAACCCGCGCTGCTGGACCTCACCGGCATTGTTGATGGTGTAGGCAATCCGCGCCGGATCGTAGGTGTTCACCTGCAGGTCTTCAAAGCGGTAGGCGAAGGCTGCGATGTTGGCGCGCAGGCGACCGTCGGCGAATATGCCCTTGGCCCCGGCCTCGAACCCGCTGGCGGACTCGGAACCGAAGTTGATGTCGCCGATCACCGTCCCGGTCTGCAGCGGGCTGGTCAGACCAAACCCGCCGGACTTGTAGCCCGTCTTGTAGGCCACGAAGACCGTATGATTGCTATCGGGACGCCAGGTGATGGTGGCTTCCGGTGAAAGATTGTCGTCCTCGAACTGACCCTGGATTTCGCCGACAATGGTCGACCCGGCATAGTTGGTGTTCTGGGTCGCGAAGGTGCCGATGCCGTACAGGTTCCTCTTCGCAAAATCCTTGGATTCGCGTGTCCAGCGCACCCCTCCTGCGATCTCTATGGTGTCGCTGAGGTCGTAGATCAGCTGACCGAAGACCGACTGGGTTTCGCCGCTCTGTTTTGCATAGTCCTCATAGGTGGAGAACCGGCCGGACGCGGCCTGGTAGTTGCTGTCGCGCAGCTTGGTGTCGTTGGTCGTGAACAGGTCTGTCGCCTGGAAGAAGGCGCCCAGCATGAAGTTCAGCGGGCCCGCGTAGTCACTGCTCAGGCGGAATTCCTGGCTGATCTCCTGGTTGGTCTGTCGATTGTAGAAGGCCAGCTGAGAATAGGTCGTCTGGTCCAGGCCGGACAGGAATTCATACTGGGTCGAGTTGTAGCCGGTGGTGGACGACAGGTTCAGCGTGTCGGTCAGGGCCCAGTCGAAATCCAGCACGCCGGTGAACACGTCCAGCTCGCCGTAGGCTCTGTTGTTGCCGCGATAGCCGCGCATCGTTCTCGCGATCGCGTCGGGCAGGTCGCCGCTGGTCGTCCGGTTGTCCGCGACACAGTCCGCGAACGGGTCGGCGATGCCATAGACCCGTGGGTTGGAGCCGCCGGTGCACGACCCGATGTTCTGGGTCGCGACGCCGGGGCCCGCGTCCTCGTTGTGGCCCATGAACAGTTTCAGCCGCCCGGTGATGGTGGGAGCGATCTCGGCCGTCAGCGTCAGGCGGCCGAGGATTTCCTCGTCGCCCGGCCGACTGTCCGACACGCCGGGCAGGGTGGCGGCACCGGCAGGCGCGCCGCTGATTGCTGAGTAGAAGGGGTTGGCGATCGACTGCGCGGTGTTGGACAGCCAGCCGTCCAGGTTACGATAGCGTAGGGCCAGACGGGCATTCAGCCCCTCCGCCAGGGGCCCGGACACGTAGCCGTCGATCGTGGCCTCATCGCCCTCGAATTCGTAGCCTGCGCGGAAGCCCGCCTCGAACTGGTCGGTCGGATCGGCGGACTTGATCGAGATGACACCTGCCGGGCTGTTCTTGCCGAAGAACAGAGCCTGGGGTCCCTTCAGGACTTCAACCTGCTGAAGATCGAAGAAACCCATCTGGGTGATACGGCCGTCGCTGGTCTGGACGCCGTCGATAGCGACCGACACGGCCTGTTCGAACCCGGTCTGGTTGGCGGGTGAACTGATGCCACGAATGGCGATCGAACCGCCGCCGTTCGACTTGTAGGCGCCGACGACGACGGTCGGTGTCAGCTCGCCGATGCGCGACAGGTCGTCGGCGCGGTTCCGCTCGAGCGTTTCGGCTGTGACCACGTTCACCACGACCGGCACACTGATCAGGGTCTCTGACCGGCGTCGCGCGGTGACGACGATGTCGTCGACCGACGAAGTGTCTTCCTGCGCCGTGGCGCTCTGTGTTCCGGCCGATTGTGCGAACGCAGGTCCTGAAGCGACCATCAGCAAGGCTGCGGCGCTACCCGCCATCAACAGCGATTTCGTAGATATAGCCATGGCTCTCCCCTGACTTTCCAATCCCTGCCGCCTTTCGCTCGTCTGGTGCGAGTCCTTGCGACAGCCTCAGAAAGACTGTCGCCGTTCGATCTGTCAATACCAGTGTTGACAAAAATCAACGACAGCGTTGATAGTGCAATCACGATGGGGGCTGGTCGGGTCGCGGCTTGCGGTTCGTGCTCCCCTTGGCGACCATCAGAGTCGCAGGCATGGGAGTAGGGTTGGCCATGGATGGCACTGGAACGTCACTACCGCTCGATCTGGCGATCACGCCGGCGACGCCGGTCGGATATCGCTTGCAGAGCCTTCGCAAGAAGGCCGCGATCCAGCTGATGGGATCGCGTCTATGGGGCCGGTTCAATCCGAACCATTGGGACCCGGTCTATGCGGCTGCGACCGGGCTGAAGGCGCCGATCCAGACCGGGGAGATGTCGTCGGCCTATATCGCCGAGATGTGCGTCAACCACTTCGGCGCCGCCTTCTTCAAGGGCGCGCGCGTGGTCCTCAAATACGTCGCGTCGACCTTTGCCGACGAGATCATCTCGACCCAGGGGGTGGTGCGCGAGAAGCAGCCCAAGGGCGGCGGCTACCGCTTCATTGTCGATGTCTGGGCCGAGAACGAGGCCGGTGAGAAGAAGACGGCCGGCTGGGTCGAAGTCGATGTCGGCGTCTGATCGCCGCCTGTCCAAGGAAATGACCGTATGACCTCCCAAACGCATGGGCAGATGCCCGCCGCAGACGCCCTGAAACCCATGAGCCCGCTTCAGGCGCGCCAGACCCGCGAGTTCATCGACGGCCTCGCGTCCGAGGCCCGTCCCTATTGGGACATGGTCGAGATCGGCGACGAGCTGTCGCGCGACCTTCACCTCTCTGCAGAGCTGGTGATCCTGTATTGCGACGGCGTCGAGGACTTCAATCCCTGGTACGAGGGCTGGCGCATGAACAGCTGGCACATCGAGGGCCAGTCGCCGTTCGGCGGCGCGATCGTGCCGCCTCTGCTGGTCTCGCACTTCGTCCTGTCGGTGCAATTCGACGCCACACGGCCCTTCTCGATCGGCTCCATTCACACCTACCATGACTCCGAGATTGTCGCGCCGATTCCGGTCGGGGCGAACGTACGCATCACCACGCGGGCCATCGACAAGTTCGAGAAGCGGGGCCGGCGCTATGTGCGCCATGGGGTCGAGGTCACCGACGTCGAAAGCGGCCTGCTGTACTTCCGCGAAACCCGCGACATCCTCTCGCTCTGAAGGGGCGGGCAATGGAAGAAGCCGCCATCACGGCCGTCGTCGCGCAAGCCTTGGCGCTGGACCAGCCTGCGCCCGCCTTGCTCGGTACCCGCTGCGCGGATTGCGGGACGCTGTACTATCCTCAGGTCGTCAGCTGTCGAAACCAGGAATGCGAGGGTAAGGGTGTCGCCCCGGCGCGGATCATGGCGCGTGGCCAGCTCTACAGCTTCACAGTGCAGAGATATCGCCCGCCGCCGCTTTTCGCGATCGAGCCTTGGCAGCCGTATGTGCTTGGCCTTGTGGACGTCGAAAACGGCCTGCGGGTCATGGGGATCGTCGAAGCGCCACTGGAAGAAGTTCGAATCGGCATGCCGCTTCGGCTTTCGACCCGGACCTTGAACGCGGAAGGGGCCCAGACCGTCATGACCCACAGCTTCGTTCCCGACGACGGGGCCGATACATGAGGCCGGTCTATGTTCTGGGCGTGGGGGCCCACCCCTGGGGGAAATGGCCCGGGACGACGCAGGTCGAGCTGGCCATCCACGCCATGAAGGCGGCCCTGGGCGAGGCGTCCCTGCAATGGCGCGATCTGCAGGGTCTGGTCGCAGCCAGTTCGCGGTTCGAGGGGGGCATGGGCTGGGGCCTGCATGCCAACGAACTCGTCCAGACGGTCTCGGAACATGGCCTGGCCTGCATCAATGTCGGCGGAGCCTGCGCGGCCGGGGCGGTCGCTTTCCACACCGCCCATATGCTCGTCGCGAGCGGCCAGTACGACACTGTCGCGGCCATGGGCGCCGAACGGATGCCCAAGGGCTTCATCCCGCGACCGCCGGGCTCGGCCGACGACCCGGCCGATCACGACTTCCTGCGCTGGAAGACCATGGGGGCCACCAATCCCGCCTATTGGGCGATGGAAGCCCAACGCCGGATGCACGATCACGGCACGACCGCCGAAACCTTCGCCGCCGCCTCGGTGATGATGCGGCGTCATGGCGCGATGAACCCCAATGCCCGGTTTCGCACCCCCTCCACGGTGGACGAGGTCCTAGCCTCTCCGATGGTGAGTGATCCCTTGCATCTGCTAGAAATCTGCGCCGTCAGCGACGGGGCTGCGGCCGTCATCCTGGGGTCCGAGGACCAGGCCCGCCGGGCGGGTGGGCCGATGATCCAGGTCGCCGCCAGCGCCATCGCCACGGGCCGGTTCGGCGACCCGGCCGCTCGCATCCCGACCGTCGGATCGACGCCGCGCCCCGGCGTGCCGCATACCAGCGAGGTGGTCACGGCCGTACATCGGGCCTGGGATCTGGCCGGTATCGGGGCTGCGGACGTCGATCTGGTCGAGATCGCGGACAATACCGCCTGGCACATCCTCGCCTGGCCCGAACTATTCGGCTTCTTTGCGCCTGGCGAAGGCGATCGAATGCTGACGGCGGGGGAAATGACGATCGGAGGTCGCCTGCCGGTCAATCCGAGCGGCGGTTTCCTGTCGTTCGGCGAGGCGACGACGGCCCAGGCGCTGATGCAGGTCTGCGAACTGGCCTGGCAGCTGAAGGGACAGGCGGGCGAACGCCAGGTCGAGGGGGCCCGCATCGTCATGTCCGCCGTGCTCGGCCTGGGGGCCAACGGCGGCTCCATTGTCCTGAAACGATGAGCGAGGCTGTCCAGATCGAGGTCCGGGATCGCGTCGCGGTCCTGACTCTGTCGCGCCCTGACACCGGCAATGCCATCGACCAGGAGATGGCCGATAGCCTGCTGAAGGCCGCACTGGCCTGCGCATCAGACGACGGCGTGCGAGCTGTGCTGCTGACCGGAAAGGGCCGGTCGTTCTGCGTTGGCGGCGACGTGAAGGCCTTCGCGGCCGCCGGTCCGGGTGCGTCGGCTCTCGTGCAAGGACTGACCGCGTCCCTGCATATGGCGGTCGCGCGACTGGCGCGGATGGACAAGCCTCTTGTGACGGCGATCAACGGTGCAGCGGCCGGCGCCGGCTTTGGCCTGGCCATCCTGGGCGATGTCGCCCTGGCGGCCAGATCCGCGAAGTTCGCCATGGCCTATGGTGCGATCGGCCTGACGCCCGACGGCGGGGCGACCTGGCTCCTGCCGCGGCTGGTCGGATACCGCCAGGCGCAACGGCTGGCGCTGACCGGCGCGCGGATCGATGCCGTGGAGGCTGAGCGGATCGGCCTGATCACCCGGGCGATCGACGACGAAGTCTTGCAGGACGAGGCCTTCACCCTCGCCGGGACGCTCGCCCAAGGTCCGCGCCGCGCCTTCGCCCGCACGCGGGCTCTGTTGCATCAGGCCCTGTCCAATGGGCTGGAGACGCAGTTGGAACTGGAGGCGCAAGGCATTGCCGAGGCTGTCGGCCTGCCCGAGGGCCGGGAGGGTATCGCTGCCTTTGTTGCCCGTCGTCCGCCTGACTTCAGGGGCCTCTGACCCCGCTCAGACCAGGGCAGCGATAAGGCCTTCCGCCAGCCGCGCGACGGCGTCGTCGCTCCGTTTGCTCCCCTGGGGCAGGCCGGCAAACCCGTGGATCATGTCCGGATAGTGGTGGGCCCTGACCTCGACGCCCGCCGCCCGTGCCCGCTCGACCAGAGCCTGCCCCTCGTCCCGCAGGGGATCGAAGCCAGCCGTAATGACCGTGGTGGACGGCAGCGCTGACAGGTCACAACCCATCAGGTCGACCATGCCGTCCCTGGCATAGGCCTGCCATGCCCACAGCATGAACGTCCGCGTCAGCATGTGGTCTCGCCCAAGAGCCAACTGAGATGCGCTGGCGCAGCCAGGGTCTACCGCCGGATAGAGCAAGGCGAGACCCCTGACCGGCTGTCCGACGGCCGCCGACATCAGTGCGGTCGCCACGGCCAGCCAGGCTCCTGCGCTGTCTCCCGCCAACTCGACGGGGAGGCCGGCAAAACGCGATCTGACCCAGTCCAGGGCGGCGACCGCGTCGTCCATGCCCGCAGGGTAGGGATGCTCGGGGGCCAGCCGGTAATCGACCGCGACCAGAGTGAGGCCGCTGCTCAAGGCAAGGCGTCGGCACACGGCGTCGTGGGTTTCGAGGTTTCCGAAAACGAAGGCTCCGCCATGCAGGAAGACCACGATCGCCCGATCTGGCCCGGCCGCTGGCCGGTAGACACGTAGAGCCAGAGGGCCGCCCGGGCCGGTGATCTCCACGTCCTCGACGGCGTGGATGTCCGGTCTGGGCGCACGAGCGAGATAGCCGTTGGCTCCGGCCCGAAAGGCCGTCAGATCCGCGGGCACGCTCAGGGCGATGCGCGGATCCGCGAGCCACGTGGCGAGGTCGGGATCCAGCGACCCGTCAGGAGGCGGCACGCATCGCCTCGCCGCCCCGAAGATCGAACCCGTCGTAGCCTTTCGCCGCCGCCTTTTCGAGGATGCGGCGATAGCCCCGGACACCCCCGGAGTAGGGCATGAAGACGCGGGGCTTCCCCGGCATCTCGGCCCCGACGTAGTAGGATGGCGTCTTCATGTAGAGGGTCTCATGCGCGCGGGCGTTGACGTGGTCAACCCAGTCCGCCTGGGCCGCCTGCGTCGCCTCGATCTCCGATACGCCATGCGCTCGCGCCGTGTCGAACAGGGCCGCCAGCCAATCGATCTGTTCCTCACTGGACAGGATGACGTTGCTCAGCAGGGACGGGCTGCCGGGTCCGCCGATAAAGAACAGGTTGGGAAAGCCGTGGACGCCGATGCCCAGATAGCTGGCCGGACCGCCGGCCCAGGCGTCCTGCAGCGTCCGGCCGTCACGGCCGACAATGTCGATCTTCAGGATGGAGCCGGTGAAGACATCGAAGCCGGTCGCATAGATCACTACGTCGAAGGCCAGGTCCTGTGCACTTGTTCGAATTCCGGTAGACGTGAAGGTCTGGATCGGCGTCTCCGTAATGTCGACCAGGGAGACATTCTGGCGGTTGAAGGTGGCGAAATATCCGCCGTCGACAGAGGGTCTGCGAGTCCCGAACGGGAACCCCTTGGGCACCAGCTTGTCCCTCAGGACGGGGTCTTCAATCTGTTCGCCGATCTTTTTCTGGACGAAGGCCGAGGTGATGTCGTTGGCTGTCTGACTGAGCAGGATGTCCTTGAACGCGAGGGAAAAGCCGAATCCCAGCCGGTTCCAGGCCGCCTCGAAAATCTGCTCGCGCTCTTCGGGCTCGACCTCTGCAGCCGAACGGGGATCGGGGGCGAAACCCAGGCCGCTTGGGGAGTTCCGCGCGGCCTCGCGGCGGATGCGATAGTTCGCCTTCACCGCCGCATCCTCCTCGTCCGAGACAGGCGCATTGGCGGCGGGGATGGAATAGTTCGCTGTTCGCTGGAACACCGTCAGGTGCTCGGCCTGGGCCGCGATTATCGGCGTCATCTGCACGCCGGATGAGCCAGTGCCGATGATGGCGACCCGCTTGCCCTGCAGGTCGACCGGATCGCGCGGCCAGCGGGCGCTATACAGGACCTGGCCCTCGAACGTCTCCTGTCCAGGATAGGTCGTCGCCTTGGGAGTGGACAGCTGGCCGACGGCCATGACGAAGCGCTGAGCGGACCAGCGCCGCCCGTCTTTCGCCTCGATCAGCCAGCGGCCCGTGGTGGCCTCAAGCTCGGCACGCCGCACGCGTGTGTTCAGGCTGATGTCACGCTTCAGGTCGAAGCGGTCGGCGACATGATTGATATAGCGCAGGATTTCAGGCTGCTTGGCGTAACGTTCGCTCCATCGCCATTCCTGCTCCAGGTCTTCGGAGAAGCGGTAGGAATAGTCGAAGCTTTCGACGTCGCAGCGTGCACCCGGATAGCGATTGAAATTCCAGACGCCGCCGACCTCGTCCGATGCCTCCAGCACCTGAACCCCGAAACCCTGTGCCCGGAAGGTGTGGAGGGCACGGAGGCCAGCCAGTCCGGCCCCGATCACGACGATGTCGATTTGAACTGTTTCAACCATGGCGCTCTCCATTCTCCAAAGTTGCCACGATGCCAAATGTTCGTCAACGATGGTGTTGATAACGATGCCCACCTTGGT